>JAJOJU010000045.1 GCA_021208265.1 Alphaproteobacteria bacterium
GTTATAGCGGCGGAACGCCCCGATATTGAATTCACGGGTGAGGGCGTGGTTGATGTTGAGATCACGAAATGCCGGGTGCATGGGGTCGGTTTCATTTGCCGGGTTATCATCTGCGTTTGCGGCTAGGGCTTCATCCCACAGGAATTGCTGCATGGCGGCTTTGGTTTCAGCGGCGCGGGTCTGCCACTGGGCAGCTTTATCTTGATCGCCCAGAATTTTTTTGAAGCGCGGCGATATCCTCCTCCATCTTGCAGCGGAAGGAATTCAGGCACACCGGGATATGGTTGATGATATCCACGTTCAGAAAACCGAAGCGGCGGGAGGGATCAAAACCGCTTTCGCGCATCGCCCAATCCCCCCGGAAGAAATCGGGAGTGAGGCCACGCACGATGTTTTCACTCTGCCGCACTTCAAAGGGAACAGGCGCGCCTGTTATATGATCCATCTCCAGAAACTGGCGGATGTAATAAGCGTCCTTTCTATCCTGATAGGGGCGTTCCGCGATGGGGGTGGGGTTATCTTTCTGGCGCTCCCACATATCAAAGAGCGTGGAATAAGCAAAAGCGTAATGTTCGGCTTCCGCATGCAAAACCTCAATGCCTGGCTGGCCGTGGCGCGTGTTGAATTGCGAGAGACCCGTTTCCGGGTCAAGATGCGCGCCTGTAACCCAGTGCTGGTAATGGCTTTCCAAAATGGGCAGAACGCGTTTCAGCCACTCCATTTTGTCACCGGGCGGGGATTGAAGCTCCCGCCAGTTTTCAAACATAATCCGCACTTTGGAAGCGAGGAGGGGCAGCTGCGAGCGCGGCTTGTCATGGCTTAAGAATACAGTGCTGTTAGCGTTCAGCGGGCCGCCGTAATGTTCAGCCTGATAGAGTAAATTCTCCAGCATATCGAGCGCCAGATCGGCCATGCCATCTTGCACCATACCACGGATCATGAAGGCCGTATCCCAGTAATAAAGCGTGCCGGGCGTATAGCGGTTAAGGCCGGGGCTGACCGCGCGGCGCGGGATATGAAGGATGCCGTGTTCATCGAAAGGGATGATTTTGTTGCGGGGGAGCATACGAATTTCGATAGGGAGCAGCTCCTCAGGCTTATGGCCTTTGGCAATCAGGCCATCGCGGATATCGGCGTAATAAGCCGTGATCAGATCCAGATCTTCTTTATCGGAAATGTAGATATAATAAGGTGTGCCCTGCTTATGCGGCAGGATGGGCACATGCGCTCCGCCCAGAAATAAATCCTCATGCGTGAAGGTAAGCTTGGGCCACGTGGCGTGGATATGTTCATAAATGCGGTGAGATTTAAGCGTGATGCGGCACGCCGTGCGGAATTCTTCGGCGGCGGCCAGAAGGCTTTCCTCGGCAGGGTTCGTTCTGTGCCCTGTTCTTTACTCAAAATACTTGTCCCTGACGTTTTCTTATCGTTGGGCGCTATGGTAAGGATTTTAGCGGGGATTGCAAATTTGATGAAATCTTTGACGTTTGCCGCGTTTCACACTACATAAGGGGCATGGTGCAGCTCGCTTCCAACAATCGTCATAAAACGCAGGCCGTGCGCGTGCGTAACGTTACGCTGGGCGGCGGTGCGCCTGTGGTCGTGCAGTCCATGACCAACACCGACACGGCGGATGTTGAAAAAACATTTGAGCAGGTAAAGGCCTTGTTCCTTGCGGGCTCTGAAATCGTGCGCGTGACGGTGAATAACGAAGAGGCCGCGCTCGGCACGATTGAGCTTCGTAATCGTTTGGAGAGGGAAGGCCTCGATGTGCCTCTGGCGGGATGCTTCCATTATAACGGGCATAAGCTGCTTTCTGACTTTCCTGATCTATGCATGGCGCTGGATAAATACCGGATCAATCCGGGCAATGTAGGCTTCGGCCAGAAGCGGGATACGCAGTTTGAGGTGATGATCGAAAAGGCGGCGGAATATAACAAGGCCGTACGTATCGGCGTGAACTGGGGTTCTCTCGATGCCGATCTCGCCACCAGGCTGATGGATGAAAATGCCGCGCGGAGCCAGCCGTGGAGCGCCGATGAGGTGATGCGCGAAACGCTCGTGCAATCCGCGCTTATTAACGCTGCGAAAGCCGAGAAGATTGGCCTCAGGAAGGATCAGATTATTCTCTCCGCCAAGGTTTCTCGCGTGCAGGATTTGATTGCCGTTTACCGTGAGCTGGCGAAACGTTCGGATTATGCGCTGCATCTCGGCCTCACCGAAGCCGGGATGGGCAGCAAGGGCATTGTGGCAACGGCGCTCGGCGAGGGTATCCTTTTGAATGAAGGCATTGGCGATACGATCCGCGCCTCGCTTACACCTGAGCCCGGCGGCGATAGAACGCTGGAAGTGAAGGTTTGTCAGGAGATATTGCAAGCGCTTGGCCTTCGTTCTTTCATGCCGGAAGTATCAGCCTGCCCCGGTTGCGGGCGCACGACCAGCACCTTCTTTCAGGAACTGGCCCAGAAAATTCAGCGCTATCTGGATGTTAAAATGCCGGTCTGGAAGGAAAGCTACCCCGGCGTGGAAACGCTGAAAGTCGCCGTAATGGGCTGCATCGTGAACGGCCCCGGTGAAAGCAAGCATGCGGATATCGGGATATCGCTGCCCGGCACGGGGGAATCCCCGGTCGCGCCCGTATTTATGGACGGCGAAAAAACCCATACCTTGCGCGGTGATCATATAGCAGAAGAGTTTCAGGCGCTGGTGGATGATTATATCCAGAAACGCTTTGGCGCTGCACAAGATGAGGCGGCTTGAGGTTTTGAAAGTGCCGCCCTATATTCTTGGGCATGAAACTCAAAAACGAATCTCTCCTGAAAACAGGTCTTTTCATCAACAATAAATGGGAAGCGCTTCCCAAAACTTTCCCCGTGACTAACCCGGCGAACGGTGCAAAAATCGCCGATATTGCCGATGGCGGGGAAGCGGAAACGAAAGCGGCCATTGATGCGGCAGATGCGGCTCTCAAAAGTTGGGCCTCCAAATCAGCCAAGGAGCGCGCGGCAATTCTTCGTAAGTGGAATGATCTCATCCTTGAAAATCTGGAAGATCTTGCGCAGCTGATGACAGCGGAGCAGGGGAAACCCTTGAATGAATCCCGCGGCGAAGTGAAATATGGCGCCAGCTTTATCGAATGGTTCGCCGAAGAAGGCAAGCGCGCTTATGGGGAGACGATCCCCTCCACCATTCCCGGCGCGCGGATGCTTACGATCAAACAGCCCGTGGGCGTGTGTGCAGCGATCACGCCCTGGAACTTCCCCAATGCCATGATCACGCGTAAGGTTGGCCCCGCTCTGGCAGCCGGATGCACTATCGTTTTGAAGCCGCCGCAGGAAACGCCGCTGTCATCCCTCGCGCTGGCGGAGCTGGCCGTGCAGGCGGGCATTCCGGCGGGGGTGATTAACATCGTGCCCACGCGCGATTCCAGAACCGTGGGCGGGGTGCTGTGCGCCGATGACAGGGTGCGGAAACTCTCCTTCACAGGCTCCACGGAAGTCGGGCGCGTGTTGATGCGCCAAAGCGCCGATACGATCAAGAAATTATCGCTGGAGCTGGGCGGCAATGCCCCTTCATCGTGTTTGACGATGCGGATATCGATGCCGCCGTTGCCGGGGCCATCATCTGCAAGTTCCGCAATGCCGGGCAAACCTGCGTGTGCGCCAACCGCCTTTACGTGCAGGAGGGCATCTATGATGAATTTGCCCGTAAATTCACCGCCAAGGTGAAGGAATTGAAGGTGGGGAATGGTGCTGAAGAGGGGGTTGAGGTCGGCCCGCTGATCAACGAAAAAGCCATCGATAAGGTGAAGGAGCTGGTGGATAACGCCACCACCCATGGCGCGAAGATCGAGACAGGCGGCAAGCCGCACACGCTGGGCGGCCTCTTTTATGAACCCACTGTTATCACCGGTATGAAGCCGATGATGCGCATGAGCTGCGAGGAAATTTTCGGGCCCGTCGCGCCGCTTTTCCCGTTTAAAACGGAAGAGGAGGTGTTGAAGCTGGCGAATGCGACGGAATATGGCCTCGCGGCTTATTTCTACACGCGTGATCTGGCGAGGGCTTTCCGCGTGGCGGAAGCGCTGGAGAGCGGTATGGTGGCGGTTAACAGCCCCATTCTTTCCACGGAAGCGGCGCCGTTTGGCGGAATCAAGCAGTCAGGTATTGGCCGCGAAGGTTCGAAATACGGCATCGAGGATTATCTGGAGCTAAAATACATCCTGATGGGTGGCCTCTAAAAAATTGACATAACCTTAATTCTGTTATAGCTTATAGCATTCAATGCAAGGAATATGACTATGAGCCAGGCTGATTTATCGCAAGACAAGATAAACGAGATTGAAAAGATTGAGTACACAATCGTTGATACGGTTGATCCTCATACGCCTGAAACAGGTTTGGCCCGCTTTATTAAAAGCATTTCAGATATTACCGACCGTAATAAGCGTCATGCTTTATATGATAAGGTTGTTAAAAGCCCCGGCTTAAACGCCGAAGAAAAGCCTGGGTAAAAATTATCCGTATTTTTGATGCCGCAGACAAAAACCAGCGAAGAGCGGTCTCAGCTTATGTCTGACGTAGCCCATATTGCCGTGGCAGAGGATGAAAAAGGTAATCCCGTTACAACCGCCGAAGTATTGGAGCACGCCACGGCCACGCCCGAAGGCATGAAGATATTTGATGCTATCGGCAAAATGCTGACGCGTGAGAATGCCGAACGTTTGGCGCCGCTTTTGGCGATTGTATATCCGAAAGCTGCTATTTATCTGGTGGGGTATGCTCTGCGGAACGTTCCCTATCATGCCTATAAAGCCGCGGTTGCTGATACATCAGAAGAACGCGCAGAGCAACTGCGGGCGATCTTCAGCTCGGCGGCGGACGGTCTTAGAAACTCCGGCCCGCTTGTAAAACCGACACTATGGGCCGGATTGCATTTGCCCAAATTCCTGCAAAGCATCGGTGATCTGTTCGTCAAAGATGCGATCAAATATGGCGTGGAAAGTTTTTCCGATAAGAAAAAATGGGCAAGCATGCGTGAGTTTTTTGAGTCGGTTCAGAATGACCCCAAAGCCTTCCTGAAGGTTTTTGATGATCTGGCAAGCTATTTTGGCGATACCTCAAACACGGTTGTGACGTTTGCGGCGGTGGCAATTCATGCAAAATTTGGCAGCAAGGGAACTCTGGTTTTGAAAGAGCTTGCGCAGCGCGGTTTCTTTGAGGCCCTGATTAAGGGCGATACAAAGACCGCGGACGAGATTAAAAAGCAGGTTCCTGACGGCGTAAAAGTTGCCAATGCGTTGGAGGATATCCGTGTTAATGAAGAAACACCGGATCAACGTGCCAAACGGGATTATGAAGAAGCCTGGCTAAATCAGCTTGTCATTCCCGGCGCATAAGATTTTTTAGCCGGAGATATGTGTCGATAACCGGCTCTGCTGCACTGCGTCTTGGAAGTCTCATTTTTCAGTGATATGGAATCCTCTTTCTAGCAGGGAGGCTGGGCTGCCATGACACAAGACACAAAGCCCGAAGAGTATTCACCTTATAAATCGAATCTGGCCCGTGCGATTGAGCGCGGCGAGGGGCTGGCGGAGCTTGACCGCCAGATCGATCATTTTTCTGATAGTTTTGCTAACCGTATAGAAAGTCTTGGAAGTAAACAGGGTTGGCAGGATTTACTTGAACTGCTGAAATCGGAAAGCTCTGTGCCGTTTGCCTTACGTAAAAAAAATTGCCGTGGCGCATACGCTGGCGACCGATGTCGGCATCTTTATCAAGAACAACCCCAAAGCCACGAATGATGATATTCATCGCGAGGTCGAGCGTATCATCCAGACAAGTGGTGATCAGGCTGCGTTTAAGGGAAAAACAGGGACGGTACTTGATGACGAATCATCTATCAGCCAGTTTATTCGTGAAATTCAGGACAATCCTGATGCCGCCGGGGAAACGCTTTTAAAACTGGTACATAAAGTGACCAGCCTTGCCGCACACGAGCACCTGAAGGATTACGCCAAGGAAAGCGCTTATCTGGTGCCGTTCCCCTACAACATTCATTTGGCTTTGTTTGTGGCATCCTTTCATATGCGGCTTATCGGGACATCGCTTCTGAACTGGGTGCGGGGCAAGCCGGTATCGGCAGAAGAGCTTAAACATAACGTCTACAAAAACCATTTAAGCCGCGTTCTGACACAGTTTTCGCAAGGGGTGAAGGATACGGGCTCGACCCTGATTGCCATTCCGGGGCTTAGCGGTCTTGCCGATTACATCCTTCGCAACACGGTGCATGGTGTTTTGAAGAATACGGCTGATGTGCTGGAAAAGGGCGATAATGCCAAGATCAAAAAGTCGGTCACAAAAATTCTGGCAGACAGCGTGTCTTTGCAGGCGATGGATGCCGACCAGCTGGCCAATAATATTGTCGGGGAAATTGACAAGCTCGCCGGTACGGGGACAACAAAAGTTGCCAAGGAAACAGCTGTCAGCGCTCGTTATAGCCGTATTACGAAGGCAGTTAACTTTGTGGACGAAGTAACACGGGCCCTGTGGGGGTATGCCCTTTACGGCGCGCCGAGCGGCGAAAAACGCAGGGAACGTTTTCTGAAGGAAGAAGCTCACAGGCAATCTGTTGAAAATGAACGCCGCCACCATGACTCTCAAACCTATCTGGAATCCTGCCATCGCGGCGGGTATGAGGCGCCATCATCTCTCATCATTACACCGTTGACGGGAACCTTCCGCAGACGTTCTGAAAACCGTTCGCTGATGAGAGCCGATGCCGAGCTGCCCAACGGCCTGACAGATTCGCCGCCGTCATCACATGATATGGAACAAAAAGGCGAGGGCGATGCCCCCAAGAAAGAACTGTAATTTTCTGCTGCGCTGCGTCTAGGCAAGGGACGATCTTCCTGATAAAAAAAACGCAGCTTTTATATACAGGGAGATTCAAAAAGATGATCATTGGCGTACCCAAGGAAATCAAAACACTGGAACACCGCGTGGGGCTTGTGCCGTCATCGGTTAAGGAATTCACAACCCGCGGCCATACGGTGCTGGTGGAAAAAGACGCCGGGAAGGCCATTAACTTCACTGATGAACATTACAAAAAAGTAGGGGCGGAGATCTGTGATACGCCCGAAGAAATTTTCCAGCGTGCTGATATGATCGTGAAGGTGAAGGAACCCCAGCCGCAGGAATGCGCGATGCTGCGCGAAGATCAGGTTCTCTTTACCTATCTGCACCTCGCGGCGGACCCCGTGCAGGCCAAGGGGCTGATGGATTCGGGCTGCGTGGCTATTGCTTATGAAACCGTAACGGGGCGCGATGGGCGCAGCTTGCCGCTCCTCCAGCCGATGAGCGAGATTGCGGGCCGCCTTTCCATTACCGTGGGGTCTGACCTGCTGCAAAAACACAAGGGCGGCACAGGCCGTTTGATTGGCGGCGTACCTGGCGTGCGCCCGGCGGAAGTTCTGATTATCGGCGGGGGTGTTTCAGGGTTCCACGCGGCGCAAATGGCAACCGGTCTGGGGGCTAATGTTACTATTTTGGAGCGTGATAACGACCGCATGCGTTTCCTGGATGAATATTTCCACGGTCGCGCCAATATCGTTTATTCCAACACCGACACGCTGGAAAAATTCGCACGCCATTCCGATCTGATCGTGGGCGCTGTTCTGATACCCGGCGCATCCGCACCGCGTCTTATCAAAAAAGATATGCTGCCGACGATGATTCCCGGCACGGTGTTTGTCGATATCGCCATTGACCAGGGTGGCTGTGCGGAAACATCCAAAGCCACCACCCATGACAAACCAACCTTTGTGATTGATAACGTGGTGCATTACTGCGTGGCGAATATGCCGGGCGCCGTGCCTTTGACATCGGCTTTGGCGCTGAACCATTCCGTTCTGCCTTATGCGCTGAAGCTGGCGGATCACGGCTGGAAGAAGGCCATTCTGGATGACCCGAATTTCCGCAACGGCCTGAATGTGTGCAAGGGTGAGATTGCGCACCGCGAGGTCGCAGATTCTCTTGGGCTTAATTTCAGCGAGGCGCCGAGAGCGCTGGCAGCGTAAATTATATAAATTTAGAATTGACAGGGCCAAAGCCCTGTCTGTATAAGATCACATTCTTACCAGTGCGCGGGTGTAGCTCAGCTGGTTAGAGCGCCGCCCTGTCACGGCGGAGGCCGCGGGTTCAAGTCCCGTCACTCGCGCCATTTTCCTTTTTATACTGAAGTTAGTAAGGCGGGTCTTGCAACCCGCTCTTTAGAAGGTATCCGAGCGCGCGTTCGCGCGCCCCCCTCTATTGACACTCCCCCAAACTATCCATAAGACTATTATCATAACAATAATTACAGGGAGTAACTTATGGACCAGACCACACTCGCTAAACTAGCACATCAATTCATGGTAAATGCCGTAGGCGTTCAGCCGGGCCAGAATATCTGGATCGAGCATCTGGGGCGGGGCGGTAAGGCTATAGCCGATGCTTGCGCAGCGAAGGTGATGGCGTTGGGCGGCGTCCCTTATGTCATCGATCGCGGTAGTGATTATATGAACGGGTTTCTTCCCGGCAAAACGGATGCCGAATTAAAAGCCCAAGGTGATAAAGAGCTGGCCCTGATGAAAACCATGCATGGTTATATCCGCGTGGGTGATGATGCTGAACAATCCCGTGTACAGGCGTCTCAGGAAGAAAAGTCACGTTATCAAACGTTGGTGATGCGCCCCATGACCCAGCAACGCGTTGAGAATACGAATTGGTTGGTAACGCGTGCGCCAACGGCTGAATTCGCACAGGCCTGCGGTATGGATGCCCCCACGTTTGAACAATTTTGGCTGGGGGCCAATCTGGCGGATTACAGCAAGATGGCACCGGCGGCGGAACCGCTTGTGCAGTTGATGGGCGAAAAGCACAAAGTGCGGATTATCGGTAAGGGGACGGACCTCACATTTGAAACGATCGGCGGCGGTCAGGCCAAACCCTGCACAGGTACGCTGAATATCCCGGATGGCGAAGTTTTCACGGCCCCTGTGGCGGATAGCGTGAATGGCACCATTTTATACGGCCCGTCTGTTTATGAAGGGGAGCGCTTTGAGTCTATGGCTCTGGAATTCAAGGACGGTCTGGTTGTGAAGGCTGTTGCAAATGGCGGGGATGCCGAGCGCACGGCGGCTCTTAATAAAATTCTGGATGCCGACCCCGGCGCGCGCCGTATCGGGGAATTTGCCATTGCCTTTAACCCCAGCATTTTGCACCCGGTTGGTGATATTCTGTTTGATGAGAAAATCAATGGCAGCCTCCATTTCGCTTTGGGGCAGTGTTATGAGAACCATGCGCCGAACGGCAATAAATCTGCCATCCACTGGGATATGGTTCATATTCAGCGCCCGGAATATGGCGGTGGCGAGATCTGGTTTGACGATAAGCTCATTCGCAAAGATGGTCGTTTCGTAGTGCCGGAGCTTGATGGTCTTAACCCTGAAAATCTGTAACTGATAAAAAAGTACGGGATAAGTTTGAAGAGTTCCCCTCAGGGCCTATTGTCCGGGGGGGATTTCTCATTTTACGCTTGTAAAAAATTATTGTGAGGTCTGTTATGTCGATGCTCTTCTGGTTTGTTATTGCGTACTGGGTTGTTTCCGTTCTGATCGGTTTATATGCCGCCAGAAACGTTCACGGCACACGCGATTTCGCGATTGCCGGGCGTCACCTGCCGTTTTATATGGTGGTGGCGGTGGTGTTTGCCACGTGGTTTGGCTCGGAAGCCGTTTTGGGTATTCCGGCAACTTTCCTTGAGGAAGGGATCGGCGGGATCATAGCCGACCCGTTTGGCGCCTCGCTCTGTTTGATTCTGTTCGGGCTTTTCCTCGCCGGGCCGCTTTATAAGATGAACCTGCTGACGATCGGAGACTTCTACAAAAAGCGCTATGGGCGCACGGCAGAAACGCTGACGACATTAGCGATTGTAGTATCATATCTCGGCTGGGTAGCGGCGCAGATTACGGCTCTGGGGCTTGTCTTTAATATCGTATCCGATGGCGCTATCAGTCAGGTACAGGGTATGTGGATCGGTTCGCTGACCATTCTCGTTTACACCTTCGTGGGCGGTATGTGGGCGGTGGCAATCACCGACCTGCTTCAGATGACGATTATCGTTCTGGGCATGATTTATATCAGCACCGAAATCTCGACCATGGTGGGCGGGGTTGGTGTTGTGGTTGACCATGCTATCGCCGCCGGTAAGTTCGATAATTTCTGGCCCGATATGAATCTGGCGGGTATCATCGCCTTTGCCGCCGCGCTGATGACCATGATGTTCGGTTCCATGCCGCAGCAGGACGTGTTCCAGCGGGCGCAATCCGCCAAGACGCTGCAATACGCGAAATGGGGTTCGGTTCTGGGCGGATCGCTCTATTTCTGCTTCGCCTTTATTCCGATGTTTCTGGCGTATTCGGCAACATTGATTGATCCGGCTATGGTGGAAGCCCAGATGTCGGAAACAGGTGATCCGCAGATGATTCTGCCGACTCTGATTCTAACGCATGCACCGCTGGCGGCTCAGATTCTGTTCTTCGGGGCGTTGCTGTCTGCGATTAAAAGCTGTGCCTCGGCAACGCTATTGGCGCCATCAGTGACCTTCACTGAAAACATCCTGCGCCCTTTGCGCCCGGATATTCCCGACCACAAGCTTCTGATGGCTATGCGCTGGGTGACGGTGATCTTCACGTTGCTGGTAACGCTTTATGCGATTAACTCTGATGCCAGTATTTTCGAGATGGTGGAAAACGCCTATCAGGTAACGCTGGTATCGGCCTTCATTCCGCTGGTGTTCGGTATTTTCTGGAAACGGGCAACGAACCAGGGGGCCCTGGCGGCCATTATGCTGGGGGCGATTGTATGGATTGCCAACCTAATGTTCTCCCCGGAAGATGCACTTCTGCCGCCGCAATTTGCGGGGCTTCTGGCCAGCCTGATCGGTATGATCGTAGGCTCGCTGATGCCTCAGTTTGTGAAGCATGACCGCACTGTGCATGAGCGCCTTCTGGAAGGTAAAATGGCCGAAGTCATCCCGGAAGGGGAGTAAGCGATAAACATATCAACAGCAGGGGGTAAGATTTTTTCTTACCCCCTGTTTTCTTTGGCGGAATCTAGTGTTACAAGAATAAGGTAATATACGTTTATTTTAGGATCACCGTTTTAGGATCATCATGGCCCCCACAGACCTTCTGCTCGAATACCTGCCGATACTGCTGTTCATAGCGATCGCCTGCGTTATATCGGTGGCGGCTGTGCTGGGTTCGGTTCTGGCGGGCAAGCAGAACCCTGACCCGGAAAAACTATCTGCTTACGAATGCGGCTTTGATGCCTTCAGTGATGCGCGCAGCCGTTTCGATGTAAGATTTTATCTGGTGACGCTGCTGTTCATTATTTTTGATCTGGAGATTGCCTTCCTGTTCCCTTGGGCGGTATCGCTGGGCGAGATTGGTTTGTTCGGCTTCTGGTCGATGGTGATATTCCTGGGTGTTCTTACAGTCGGGTTTATCTATGAATGGAATAAAGGCGCGCTGGATTGGGAGTAGAAATCATGGGTGACAAACACGTTATAGCCGCGCCGGATTATTCCCTTCGCACTAATGTGAAGATGCCCCCGGCTGCCGAGCAGGATGTCGTTCCGGCGGCCATTTCCAAAACGCTGGAAGAAAAAGGATTTCTGCTAACGCAGGCTGATAATTTGTTCGACTGGGCGCGTACGGGCTCCCTTTGGCCGATGACATTCGGTCTGGCCTGCTGCGCGGTGGAGATGATCCATGCTTATATGAGCCGCTATGACCTTGACCGTTTCGGGATGATCCCGCGTCCCAGCCCGCGTCAGTCTGACGTGATGATTGTGGCGGGTACGCTCACTAACAAAATGGCGCCCGCGCTTCGTAGGGTGTATGATCAGATGCCGGAGCCGCGCTGGGTAATATCCATGGGTTCATGCGCGAATGGCGGCGGGTATTACCATTACAGCTATTCCGTGGTGCGCGGGTGCGACCGTATTGTGCCGGTTGATATTTACGTTCCGGGCTGTCCGCCGACTGCGGAAGCGCTTGTATACGGCTTGCTTCAGCTTCAAAAGAAAATCCAGCGGGAGGATACACGCATTGCCCGGTGACGCTCTAAAAGACCTTGCCGATTATATCGCCGAGGAAATGGAAGATTATATCGATGGTGTTGAATTCACCAAGGACGAGCTTGTGGTGAACGCCCACCGTGAAGCTATCGTTAAAGTGCTTCACTTCCTGCGCGATGATAAGGAATGCAAATGCCAGGTTCTGATGGATGTCGCCGGGGTTGATTACCCGGAGCGCAAAATGCGTTTCGATGTTGTCTATAACCTGCTATCGCTCAAACAAAATCACCGTATTCGTGTGAAGGTTAAAACCGATGAAGCTACGCCTGTGCCGTCCGTGACCGGTATCTTCAGTGCCGCCGGCTGGTTCGAGCGCGAAGTGTGGGACATGTATGGCGTGATGTTTGACGGGCATACTGATCTGCGCCGTATTCTTACTGACTATGGCTTTGACGGTCACCCGCAGCGTAAAGACTTCCCCCTGACCGGTTATGTTGAGTTGCGCTATGATGAGGAACTCAAGCGCGTGGTGTATGAACCCGTGCAGCTGGTGCAGGATTTCCGTGTGTTTGACAATGTCAGCCCGTGGGAAGGGATGACGAATATTCAGCTTCCCGGCGATGAAAAGGGAACGGTTCCGGCGCATGGCTGGCAGAAAGCCAAGGTGAAGATATGAGCGCAAAACGCGAAGAACTTGATATCGCTGACGAAACCCAGATCCGCCCCTATACCATGAATTTTGGGCCTCAGCATCCGGCCGCGCACGGTGTGCTTCGTTTGGTGCTGGAGATGGAAGGGGAGATCGTGGAGCGGGCTGATCCGCATATCGGTCTTCTGCACCGTGGTACGGAAAAGCTGATCGAATATAAAACATACATGCAGGCGCTGCCTTATTTCGACCGGCTTGATTATGTGGCGCCGATGAATCAGGAACATGCCTTTGCGCTGGCGACCGAGAAGCTTTTGGGGATTACCGTGCCCAAACGCGGGCAATATATCCGCGTGCTATTCTGTGAGCTGGGCCGTATTCTTAATCACATTCTTAACATCACCACTTTCGCGCTGGACGTTGGCGCGATCACGCCCGCCCTTTGGGGGTTTGAGGAACGTGAAAAGGGGATGGAGTTTTATGACCGCGTATGCGCGCGCGCCTGCACGCCAATTACTTCCGCCCCGGCGGTGTGGCGTGGGACATGCCGGCGGGTCTGGCGATGATATGATGGATTGGTGCAATGAACTGCCCAAATTTCTTGATGACCTCGATAGCTTGCTCACCGATAACCGCATATTCAAACAGCGTACGGTTGATATTGGCACAGTGAGCGCGGCGGAAGCTATGGACTGGGGCTTTAGCGGGCCGATGCTGCGTGGCTCCGGCATCGCGTGGGATCTGCGGAAGTCCCAGCCTTACGATTCCTACGAGGATTTTGATTTTGATATCCCAGTCGGCAAAACGGGGGATTGTTATGCTCGTTATCTGGTGCGGATGCTGGAGATGCGTGAGTCGATCAAAATCATGAAGCAGGCATTGGAAATGATGCCCGAAGGGCCTTGCAAAGTGAATGATTACAAAGTTTCACCGCCGCCGCGCGCCGAGATGAAGTCATCAATGGAAGCCATGATCCATCACTTCAAGCTGTTTACCGAAGGCTATCACGTGCCCGCCGGGGAAACTTATACGGCTGTAGAAGCGCCGAAGGGTGAATTTGCCGTCTATCTGGTATCGGATGGCTCCAACCGCCCGTATCGTTGCCGCATTCGCGCTCCCGGTTTCCCGCATTTGCAGGCACTTGATTTCATGTCCAAAGGTCACCAGCTGGCGGATACCGTATCCATTATCGGGTCGCTCGACATCGTGTTCGGAGAGATCGACCGATGAGCGGTGAAGGCAAGGAAATCACGCAGGAATTCAAGCGTTCGGCGCATGAGCCGCCGCCGATGCCGCGCAAGGGTATCGTGACGACGCTGACTGTGGGCGGGGTTGAGATTTCCATCCGTACGGGGGAATATGAAGACGGCCGGATTTGTGAGCTTCATGTTGATAACAATCACCCTGACCTTAACTTGCGCCGCTCGCTGGGCAGTGTTTCGCGCATGATTACCGTGGGCTTGCAGCACGGCACCCCCTTGAAAGCTTTTGTGGATGAATATGCCCATTCAAAGAATGTCCGCCATTTAAAGGTGGATGGTCATCCGGATGTAAAGCTGGCGCATTCCCTGATGGATGCTGTCATGCATATGCTGGCTGTTGAATATCGCGTTAATTACGGTGCGCATCTGGCCTTGCCTGCGCCTGAAAAGAAACCCGCCTGGAAGCCGCACATCATAGCGGGCGGATTGGAAATGAAGGATTTGAAATGAAAAAAGGAGATGGGTCTTATGGTATCGCTATATAAAGCTGTAATGATGCTGGCCATATTCGGTTCTCTTGCATCTCCGGCCTTCGCTCAATCTTCAATGAGTGTTCAGGATATACAAAAATTTTGTTCATCGGGGCGAACAGCCCCCCCATCCAAGGGAACACAGTTTGATAAAAAGAAGGCAAATTCTTCCGTGATGTCCTTGCGACCCGGACGTTACTCTTTTAATGGTACCGGCGCCCTGATATTGAATGCCGATAATTCGTTTATTCTCAAACTGGCTGATAATTATCCCGGCACCTATGGTTCTGACGGCGATGATATGATGCAGCCGGGTTTGGTGGGTGGTTGTTTTAAAGAACAGTTATCTGAGATTCTGCAGAAAAATCAGATATCTCCTAGCTTACTAAAGGCACAATAATGAAAAAACCCTTTGATCTGAAAGCCGATTACCAGCCGGACAGCTTCACTTTTAAGGATGGCAAAAAAAGTGAAGGCGTTGATCGCCCGCTACCCGGAAGGGTTTCAGCAATCTGCCGTGATGCCTTTGCTTGATCTGGCCCAGCGCCAGGTGGCATCGGAAGGCGCCAAGGCCAACCCGCCTTATGGCGGCTGGATTCCCCGCGCCGCGATGGATGAAATTGCTGTTATCCTCGGCATGCCCAAGGTGAAGGTCTATGAGGTGGCCTCGTTCTATTCCATGTATAACCTCGCGCCTGTCGGGAAATATTTGATTCAGGTCTGTGGCACAACGCCTTGCTGGCTGTGTGGATCTGACAAGATTATCGATGCCTGCGAAAAGCATCTTAAAATCGGCATGAATGAAACCACGAAGGACGGCAAGTTCACCCTGATGGAAGTGGAATGCCTGGGCGCGTGCGTTAATGCTCCCATGGTGCAGATCAATGATGATTATTACGAGGACCTGACAGCCGAAACCATGAAGGAAGTTTTGGGGCTGCTGGCGGAAGATATGAAACCGCAGATCGGCTCACAAAAAGGGCGGCGCGGCTCTATGGCGCTTGGCGGCCCGACAACACTGGAAAAAGAAGCCAAAAAGGCGAAGGTGGTTTAAATGAGCACAGTTGAACCAACCATGATGCTGGCTTTGAAGGTCTGGTGGGCCTGGCTGTGGCGCGTCATGCCTTTGGCATTTATTGCCGGCTTTCTGATCGGGCTTGCCTGGGGCTTTATCGGTCTTGCTACCGGCGCTCCTGCCGCCATTGGTGCTTTGTTAGGGGCATTGGTGGGCTTTTATATTTCTATCTATATTTTTTACAGATTGATGACCAAGGGGTTTGGCCCCTATCGTTTGGTTGTGACGGAGAAAGAGCGCGATGCTGAATGACGAAGACCGCATATTCACCAATATCTACGGTTGGGAGCCGCATAACCTGAAATACGCTCAAAAGCGTGGCGATTGGGATAACACCAAGGCAATCCTGAAAAAGGGGCGCGAGTGGATTATCGAGGAAATGAAGAAATCCGGCCTTAGGGGCCGCGGTGGAGCTGGTTTCCCCACGGGTATGAAATGGTCGTTCATGCCCAAGCAATCGGATGGCCGCCCGCATTATCTGGTGGTGAATGCCGATGAATCTGAACCGGGCACATGTAAAGACCGTGATATCCTGCGTTACGACCCCCATAAATTGCTGGAAGGCTGTTTGATCGCTGGCTTTGCTATGGGCGCACACGCCGCTTATATCTATATCCGCGGGGAATATTACAACGAAGATTCTGCGATGTGGGAAGCGATTGACGAAGCCTATAAGGCGGGCTTGCTGGGCAAGAACGCTGCCGGTTCCGGCTGGGATTTTGATATCTATATGCACCGCGGGGCGGGGGGCTTATATCTGCGGCGAAGAAACTGCGCTGATTGAATCGATTGAAGGCAAAAAAGGCCAGCCGCGTAACAAGCCGCCTTTCCCGGCTATGGCGGGGCTTTATTCCTGTCCGACCACAGTG
>JAJOJU010000003.1 GCA_021208265.1 Alphaproteobacteria bacterium
TATAGTTTATTTAAAGTAAATTTATTTATTTTTACTTGTAGTAAAATTTTTTTCTTTAAAGTTTAATTTGTGATGTATATTTGTAGATATGATTTGACATTATGATAAATATGTATTATGTGTACTCACATTATGGCTTGTTTATTAATTTAGATTGTCATTTTTAATTTGTTTATTGAAATTATATATTTTAAAGTGGAGCTATGAGACAAGAAGTCGCTGAGGAAACAGCAGACCAAAAAACAGAACAGGTTATTTCTTACGAGCGTATTGAGCGCCAGGTTGAGGAAGTTGAAAAGAAAGCCGATCAACGCCAAGGTCTTAAAAAAGACCGTGCGGGCGAGGCTGGAGGATACCGGGCTGGCCTGGTTTTTTAACTGGGTTACCGGGAGTCCGACCGAACATGTCGCGGAGTTTAGTGATGTGTCGGAATTGCGCGGCAGATATAAAAACGTCAAAGAAGCTCATATCAGCATGACATCGCCGGGTGAAAGTTCTGAAGGTGAAGCCGAAATTGGGCTGATCAGCCTGACGGCGGACAAGACTTATATGCGCCGTGTTATGAACTTGCCTGACGAAACAAGTTCTTTCTTGAAAAGATTGTCAGAGCGTATTCAAAGCGGCTTGAGATCCCTCTTTAAGGACGCGGCTAAAAGAACAAAGGAGGTCGCAGCATCTTTGCGTGAAAGCTGGGGTAAGGCCGTGTCCGAGGTCGATTTTGTGCCGCTGAGCCAACGCTGGGATGATTGCCGGAAACGGCTGGCTGTGGTGATAGGTTCCGCTATGCCCAGACAGGGCGCGGGTTTTGCCAATCCTGCCCCCGCTTAAGGCAGCCATAAAATAGCACGAAAATCATTTACATTGGTGAGGGTGGGGCCGGTATCAATCAGATGCCCCTCCAACTGCTCAAAGAATGTGTAGGAGTTATTATCTTCCAGATACTCCTCCGGCGATACCCCTTTGGCTTGAGCGAGGGGCAGCGTTTGCGGTGTGAACAAAGCGCCTGCGATGTCACGGTTACCGTCTATGCCATCCGTATCGGCGGCGAGGCCATATAGATGGGGGTTTCCCGCGGCTTCAATCATGGCGGCGAGGGCGAATTCCTGATTGCGTCCGCCAGCGCCCATCCCCTTTAATGTAATGGTGGTTTCCCCGCCGCTTAAAACAAGCAGTGGTTTTGTGCGGTGTTGCGCGGTTGTTTTAATCATGCGGATCATGTCGCGGGCGACATCGCGTGCTTCACCTTCCAAGGCATCGCCCAAATTCAGGACTTCAAAGCCTTGGGATTCCGCGTAAGCAGCAGCGGCATTTAAGGCATCCAGCCCGCGCGCGATCATCTTTGTTTCCGCACGCGCAAAAAGCGGATCATCTGGCTTCGGCGTTTCATTCCGGGCATCCTGCAAATGTGTCCAGACACGGTCAGGAACCTGTATGCCATAACGTTCGATAATAGCCAGAGCATCCTTTTGCGTTGTCGGGTCGGGGCAGGTGGGGCCGCTGGCCACGACGGATGGGTCATTATCCGGCACATCTGAAATGATAAGGGATAGTACCTGCGCCGGGTATGCCGTCCGCGCCAGCTGCCCACCCTTAATGGCGGAGATATGCTTGCGCACGCAATTCATTTCATCAATCGGCGCGCCGCAGGAGAGGAGCGCTTTGTTAATCGCGCGTTTATCCTCCAGCGAAATACCATGCGCTGGGCAGGGCATCAGGGCTGACCCGCCGCCGGAAATCAGCGCGATCACAAGATCATTCTCGGTAAGTTCGTTTACCGCGTTCAGGATTTCAGTTGCGGCGCCTTGCCCATGAGCATCGGGCACCGGATGGGCGGCTTCTATAATCTTGATTTTGTCTGTCGGCGCGCCATATCCGTAGCGTGTAACGACAACGCCTTCCAACGCTGTGTCCGGGCCGTAATGGCTTTCTAAGGCAGCCGCCATGGCGGCGGAGGCCTTGCCCGCGCCGATCACAACCACGCGGCCTTTATGCGCGCTAAGATCGGGCAAATGCGGCGGCACGATATACGCAGGGCGGCAGGCCTTCAGGGCTTCATCAAGGCAGGCCTTGAGAAACTCTTGGTATTCATGCGGCGATGTGGTTACTCTTTCTGTAAGCATGGAGCTTGATTTTGTAATGGAAGTTTTGGCAAAAGACCATCCCCTTGATGAAACGCGGCCTTTCCGCATTCATTCCGACTTTAAACCATCCGGTGACCAGCCGGGGGCAATTAAAGCGCTGGTCGATGGGATCGGGCAAGGGCTGGCGGATCAGGTGCTGTTGGGTGTTACCGGGTCCGGCAAGACCTTCACCATGGCGCATGTCATTCAGGAAACGCAGCGCCCGGCGCTGATCCTCGCGCCCAACAAGATCTTGGCAGCGCAGCTTTACGGCGAGTTTAAAACCTTCTTCCCCGATAACGCGGTGGAATATTTCGTTTCCTATTACGATTACTACCAGCCGGAGGCCTACGTTCCGCGCAGTGATACGTTCATCGAGAAAGATTCATCCATCAACGAACAGATCGACCGTATGCGCCACGCCGCCACGCGCAGTCTGTTTGAACGGCGCGATGTTATTATCGTGGCTTCCGTTTCCTGTATTTACGGTATCGGGTCGAAGGAAGATTACCTCGCCATGCGGTTTGACCTGACGCGGGGCGACCGGATCGACCGGCAGGAGCTTATCCAGCGCCTTATCACCCTGCAATACAAGCGCAATGATATTGCGTTTGAGCGCGGCACGTTCCGCGTACGCGGCGATTGTGTGGAACTGTTCCCCAGCCACATGGAAGATACAGCGTGGCGGTTTGATTTGTTCGGGGATGATCTGGATAAAATCACTGAATTCGATCCGCTGACGGGCCAGAAATTTGATGATCTGGAAGGCGTGCGCATCTACGCCAACTCACACTACATCACGCCGGGGCCGACCATGCGTCAGGCCATCACCAATATCAAAAAAGACCTTAAGGAACGCGTGGCGTATTTCGAGCAGCATAACCAGCTTCTGGAGGCGCAGCGGATCGACCAGCGCACGCAGTTCGATGTTGAAATGCTGGAAGCCACGGGCGTGTGTCAGGGGATCGAGAATTACTCCCGCTATCTCACAGGCCGCGCGCCGGGTGAACCGCCGCCGACCTTGATCGAATACCTGCCGGATGATGCGCTGATGTTTCTGGATGAAAGCCACGTCATGATCCCCCAGCTGCGCGCCATGTATAACGGCGACTTCAAACGGAAGTCCACGCTGGTGGATTACGGTTTCCGGCTGCCCGCCGCGGTTGATAACCGCCCGTTGAAGTTCGAGGAATGGCAGAATTTCCGTTCGCAAACCATTTACGTTTCGGCCACGCCGGGCGAGTGGGAGGTGGAGCAGGCGGGCGGCATTAGCGCCGAGCAGGTGGTGCGCCCCACGGGGCTGATCGACCCGCCGGTGGAAATCCGCCCGACCGCGACGCAAGTGGATGATCTGATGGCTGAGGCCAAGGAGGTCATCGCCCAAGGCGGGCGCTTGCTCGTCACCACGCTGACCAAGAAAATGGCGGAAGATTTAACCGAATACCTCAACGAAAACGGTATCAAGGTGCGTTACATCCACAGCGATGTGGATACGCTGGAGCGGATCGAAATTATGCAGGATTTGCGCCGGGGGGGAATTCGATGTGCTGGTCGGGATCAACTTATTGAGAGAAGGTCTGGACATCCCCGAATGTATGCGCGTGATGATCCTTGATGCCGATAAGGAAGGGTTCCTGCGGTCCAAAACATCGCTGATCCAGACCATTGGCCGCGCCGCCCGGAATATCGACGGCAAGGCGATTTTATATGCGGACCGCATCACGGAATCCATGCAGTTCGCGATCGATGAAACCAACCGCCGCCGTGAAAAACAGGTGGAATATAACGCTGAACACGGCATTACCCCGCAAAGCGTGCGCAAGAACATCGAGAGCATTCTGGATAGCGTGTTCGAACGCGCCGATTACGGCGAGGCCACATCGCGCGGGCTGGGCGACCGGATCGCGCAGGAGGAATTCGACAACCCCGCCGCGCTGCATAAACGCATCGAACAGCTGAAAGCGCAAATGTTAAAAGCGGCAAGCGATCTGGAATTCGAAGAAGCCGCCAAGCTGCGCGATCAAATCCGCCGGCTGGAGGATCAGGAACTCGGCCTCTCCGGCACCATCGTCGGCGCCAAGCTGTCAAAGGGGTGGAGTAAGAGGGCGAGGCGTTAGGAGGGCTCGTTAACGTAGCGCACATCTATCCTCGTTTCGCTCTCAAACGGATCGGTGGATTGGTCGATATCGCGTATGTGTTCCTGTTGATATTTCCCGCATCCGATGGCTGTCATATGGATGTTTCTGATAAAGCGGGTGGTTATATTGAAAAACCTGCGAGCCTCTTTTTCGTTAGGAACATAATTCGCCATGATGGCAGCGCAATAATCGTGGAAGCTTAACGTCGCTTCATCTTCATTGATAAAATTTCCTTCCATTTGAAGATCAACATCCTGACTATGTGCGTAATATTTGTTTCTTTTGGTGATGAGCTTAAAGATATCCTTATGTTGCTGCAAAGGCGGATAAGTGCTGAAATTCAGTTTAAGCGCTCTATGTAGGCGTTCCAGTTTCTGATCAAGCCGCAGGTCCTGCTCTTCAGATGAATGCCACAAGTGCATAACGCGGCCCATGTGTTGTACGTAAGACTCCAGCATGAAGGCTGTGTAGATTATGGATGTCCGAAAGTCATAATAATTTGAGAGGTCACGAGGCCCCTCTTTAATGGCATTCCGTGAGCCTTGATCCAAGTAGTATTGGGCCATTCTGTAGTTCTGCACATAAGGGTAGAAATATCCCTGCCCTTTTAATGAACGTGTTTTCTGATTGTCATTCGTCATCTTCAAATCTCATAAATGCTTTGATAATTCTGGTTTTTTTTAAAGAGGTTTTTTTATTATGTCAATAATTTCCTGCATTTTACTCCCTTATCTAAACGGGTTATTATATCCCCATGACCAATCCCGACATCCCCGCAAAACCCATCCCAGTCCTCTTCGTCATCGGCATTCTAAGCTTCATCGCCTGTGTCGGTGGTTTCGTGGCATGGGACGCGGCGGAGGATTACCGCAAGCAGGTTTATGCCTCCGAACATTTCGTGCCGGTGCAGGCAACCGTGCTGGAATCGGAAGTGAAGACCCGCCGTTCCCACAACTCCAACAAGACCAGTTGGCATCCCGCCATTCGCTATCGGTATGAGGTGGATGGCAAGGGCTATAAATCCCGCCGTTACAGCTATACCACCCTGTTTAACAACACGCGGGAATTTGCGGAAAAGGTGGTGGCGGAACATCCGGTGGGGGCCACCGTCACGGCTTACTATGACCCCGAACGCCCCAAGCGCGCGGTGCTGGATAACACTTTGCCCGATACCACGCTCATCATGACATTTTTCGCCCTGTTCTTTGGCGTGTTTTTGTTTATTGGCGGCATCGTTGTACGCCAATTACTGGCGCAGCGCCGTGAAGCACAGCGGTTTTAAAGTGCAATTTTAAGACGCAGTTTTAAAGGGGGACAAGTTCGATCTCGAAATCATCTTCATCCGCGGCCGGGTGCAGTTTAAGCCTTGGCGGGCCGATATGTTCGCCCACGGCGTGAAGTGCCATCATATCAAAATTGTCTGACAGGCTTTGTGCGGGCGCGGCTTCGATATTTTCTTGCAGGGTGATGCTGATGTCGTCAGCGAGTGCCAGTATATCACGATCATATTCCTCGCGGTTCATCAGGCGGCCATAAACCAGATCAGTCAGGATGGCGTGCTGCTCATCGGTTAATGGCAGGCTAAGCGCTTGCCAGCTGTCCTTTAATGTATTTCCAACAACGGATTTCGGTGTTTCGTCTGTGCCTTGTTCTGTTGGCATTTTATATCCCTGCGTAAGTATTTGTTGTTATACGGGGTACAGTAAAGACAATTCGTAGTATTATGCAATATAAATCATTTAAAAATTGATGCCGCATTCTTCATAAAACGGGTCATGGGGTATGTCATACCCGATGGGGTGTAGAAGGGTATCGGGGTGGATAACATCATCAAGGGTATGACGGGTTTTGGCGAGCCATTCTCCGATCATTTTGTGCAAGGATGGACATATATCAGGCGCTTGACCTGTAATAACATTATGCTCTGCCTGGCGGATCAGCCTATCCAAAAAGTTCGGCCCCACATCATTGCGGAATAGCAAATAGCCCAGCCCCAGAATTTTTTCGCGCTTGGGTTCATGCAGTGAACGAATGTAACTATGCACCATGCCGTGCTGTGCCAGAATACGCTGAGATTTCGGGCAGCCGATGCGAACGTCTTCGACATCCAGATCGCAATACATGGCATAGGTTTTATCCTTCATGGTTTTTAAGCATTCCTGCATGACATGCAGGCGGGCAAGATCAGGGCGGCGGGTTGTGCTTTTGTCGTCAGCCAGCCGCGCAGAAGCATCGGTATAGGCGGGGAGCTTGCTTAAATCGCGCAGCTCGATATTGCCGGGGGCTGTGACGTAGTGATGGCTTTCGACCCAGAAGCGTGACATTTGATCCATCCGGCTATAATCCACCCACAGAATGAATTTAGTGTCCGGGTACCGGCAGGCATTGTCATAGGCTTTATCCAGTGCATTCAAGGGAACGCCGCATAGGGAGTCACCAGGGCCGGAGGCAGCGTAAGGGACGGCATTAATCCAGAGGTAATTAACAACAGTATTTTCCTGCGAAAATTCCGGGCCGGGGTAAAGCAGGTGTTCCGGCATTTGTTTCAGGAACGCGCTGAACATAAAATCTCTCATCGTTATTATTTAACATAATTAATAATAGGGGGCAAATATTTTCAGGGTGGCCGCCAGCCTGAAAAAAACGCTTGAGATTTTCATAACGATGATTTAAGTCAGGAGACAACCACCCACTAAGAAAAAAGAACAAGGAGAACGACTTACCGTGTCCCTGCCGCCTTCTCAGACGGTTGCTAAAAAGCCTCTTTTCCCGTTGGGGATTCCTTTGGCTGAAATGCATGTTCATATATCGCTGGCGCTGGTGCAGCGGCTCTATTTTCAGCGGCTGGCAGAAGGGCGGATTACATCCGACAAAGATTTTACCCGTGATAAGGGCCAGCGTTATTATCCGGACCTGACGGCCTTTCATAACACATATGAAGCTGCACGCGGCCTGACGGCAACGCCTGAAGAATTGCGGATCGTAACGCAAGGATATCTTGAATATATCGCTGCTGAAGGGTGTGTCTATGCCGAAATTTCCAACAGCTATCGTGCGGGCGATGCGTTTACCGCCCAGATGGAAGCGCTGGAGCAGGCCATTGACGAAGCGCGCGCGACATCGGGCATTGAAGCGCGCATTATGGTCACCACCTTGCGTAACGCCGGATATGAACAGGCCGAAGAGGCTGCCACGGCTCTGGTAAAAGCCGCGCAAAAGCACCGTTACATTACAGGCTTTGGTTTGGTGGGCGATGAAAGCGTTGACAGTTTACTGACATATCGCCGGGCTCTGGATATTGCCTGGAATGATGCCGGGCTGGGGATTAGCCCGCATGTGGGCGAGCAACTTGTCCAGAATGCCGTCGATTTTCTGGATATTATTCCGGCTGGTGCCTTGGATGTAAAAGAGGGTGATATGCGCCGCATTCGCGGGGGGCACGGTATTCTTATCCATACCAGTTCGGAATTGATGGATGAATACGCGCAGAAGGGGATATGCCTTGAGCTGCCGATTTCTGCCCATAAGCGTATCGGCATTCCCGCGCAAACAAGAGGGCTGAGAATAGGCGATACCGTTACCGGGCAAAGCGGAAAGTCTTACACGCTCGACCAACCGCTCCGTCTTTATTATAACAGAATTGAAGATCATCCGCTGACGCAGCTTCATGCACGTGGTATCAAGCTGTGCTTGGGGTCGGATAACCCGCTTTTGATGAATACATCCATCGGTAAGGAATATTCGCTGGCTATTCTGGCTGGCTTCCCCCGCGCGGCGGATGTCATTGAATTCACCTTAAATGCCCTGCGGTCCGCCAATCTTGATCAGGTCACCCGCAAGCGCCTGATTACAAGGGTGGAAGCGCAGAAACAGGCCTTTGCACCTGTGGCTCAGGCTTCGGTACCTGAAATCCCTGACGGTCCGGCTTAAATGCCGGGGATTGATTTTCGGGATTCCTGCCGTTACTTTCGGCGCATAAAACAAGAAGGATAAACCGCGACAATGATCCCCCGTTATACCCGCCCTGAAATGGCCCAGATCTGGGAGCCTGAAAACCGCTTTAAAATCTGGCTCGAAATTGAAACGCTGGCCTGCGAGAAGATGGCGGAGATGGGGACGATCCCGGCATCCGTGCCCAAGGCCTTGCGTGAAAAGGGTAATTTCGACATCGCCCGGATTGATGAGATTGAGCGCGAAGTTAAACACGATGTCATCGCCTTCTTAACATCCGTTGCCGAATATGTCGGGCCGGATTCCCGCTACGTGCATCAGGGGATGACATCGTCCGACGTGCTGGATACATCCTTCGCGGTGCAGCTGACGCAAGCCGCCGATTTGCTTTTTAAAGGATATGGACGCGCTTCTGGCGGCTCTCAAAAAAACGGGGCGGTGGAGCATAAAGATACAATTACCATCGGGCGCAGCCACGGTATCCACGCCGAACCCACCACATTCGGCATCAAGCTGGCCGGGCATTACGCCGCGTTTGCGCGCTGTCGGGAGCGTTTGAAAGCGGCCCGCGCCGAAATCGCCACTTGTTCCATTTCCGGCGCGGTGGGGAATTACGCTACGATCGATCCGGCGGTGGAGGAATATGTGGCGGATAAACTCGGCCTTAAGCCTGAAACCCATTCTACGCAAGTGATCCCGCGGGATCGTCACGCCATGTTCTTTGCTGTCTTGGGCGTGGTGGCGTCCTGTATTGAAAATTTCGCGGTGGAAGTCCGCCACTTGCAACGCACCGAAGTGCGGGAAGCTGAAGAGTTCTTTAGCGCCGGGCAAAAGGGGTCATCCGCCATGCCGCATAAGCGTAACCCGGTATTATCCGAAAACCTTACGGGGCTGGCGCGGCTGGTGCGTATGGCTGTTGTTCCCGCCATGGAAAACGTGGCGCTGTGGCATGAGCGCGATATCTCTCATTCCTCCGTTGAACGCAATATCGCGCCGGATGCGACCGTGACACTGGACTTCGCGCTGGTACGCCTGACCGGGATGGTTGAGAATTTGATTGTATACCCTGACGTTATGAAGGCCAATCTGGACCGTTTGGGCGGGCTTCACTTCTCGCAGAAAGTCTTGCTGGCATTGACGCAGGCCGGGGTAAGCCGCGAAGATGCCTACCGCCTTGTTCAGCGCAATGCCATGAAAGTATGGGAAAGCGCGGCGGCCAATGGCGGCGTGGCCACGACAACTTTGCTGGGTCAGCTTAAGGGTGACGGCGACGTTTCCTCTAAACTGAATGACGAAAAATTAACTAAAATTTTCGATTTATTCGATTATACTAAAGAAAGTGAACGCATTTTAAACCGCGCGTTTGGCACATAATACGCGCATAAAAATAGCGGGGCGAGGCAGGTGTAAGATTACGATTGCTAACGCTTTTAAAAAATTGAGCTTCTTTAGAAAAAACAAATATAAAATCCTGCGGGCGAACGACCAGCTGTCGATGATATCGGCGCTGCTTTTGCTGCTGTTTATCACAGGGGATCAAAGTTATCAGATATTGGAACGCCGTTTTATGATCGGCGAAATCCAGATGACGGCGCTGGTAACAGGCCTGCATACAGGGCTATTCAAGGTTGATGAAAGCGTTCTGAACGCCATGTCCCGAGTGCCGCGCGATGAATTCGTGGGCGACCGTTATATGTCATACGCCTATAAAAACGTGGCTTTGCCACTGGCGGGCGAAAAACATGTTATTCCTGAGCCGTTCCTGACAGCCATGATGATACATTTAATGGGGGTGACGGAACATGACCGCGTGCTGGAAATTGGTCATGGCACGGGGTACGAGGCAGCTGTGCTGTCCAAGCTGGCGAACAAGGTATATTCCATTCGTCAGGAAGACCCGGTGAAAATCCATCTCAAAACATCCTATGAGGATCAGCTCGTTGACTACGAAAACGTGCAGGCGAAGGATGGCAACGGGCTTTACGGCTGGAAGGAAAAAGGGCCGTTTGATGCCATTCTGGTTAAGCAATCTCTGCCGGAGCCGCCGCAAACGCTGATCAAGCAACTCAAACCCTATGGCCGCCTTGTTATCCCGATTGATTTCGAAAACGGCGAACAGCGGGTTATGGTCTATCTCAAGCTGCCTGGCGGCAAACTGGAAGAGCGTCAGACTCTCTATGTGAAAATCACGCCGCTGCTTAAGGGGGAAGAGATATAATGATAATCACTCTTACTTAAGCCTTTGAAAAATATTGATGAAAAGCACTTGCCACCGATGACGGCAGGCACTACCTTAGTGGTGAATTAAACACCAGCTAAGGAGTCCCGCTATGAAAGGCGACAAGAAAGTTCTCGCATATTTGAACGAAGCCCTGAAGAAGGAGCTGACCGCGATTAACCAATATTTCCTTCATTCCCGCATGCTGGACGATTGGGGTGTGACCAAGCTTGCCAAGCATGAATACAAGGAATCGATTGAGGAAATGCAGCATGCCGACCTGCTGATCAAGCGCATCCTGTTCCTGGAAGGCCTGCCAAATTTGCAAGACCTTGGCAAGTTGATGATCGGCGAAAATGTGAAGGAAACGCTGGAATGCGACCTGAAGCTGGAGCTTGATGGCGTGAAGCATTACAAAGAGGCTGTTGCCTATGCTGACTCAGTGCATGATTACGTGTCACGCGATCTGTTTGCCAAAATCCTGATTGATGAAGAAGGGCATGTTGATTACTTGGAAACGCAGTTGGAACTGGTGAAGCAAATGGGTATCCAGAACTATATCCAGCTTAATTCCGAAAGCCCGCTGGATGCGGAAGCTTAATCCCCCTCAGCAGGAAAACCATAGTTTGACTGATCAGTGGTGTGTTATCCGTCAGGATACGCACGGCAATCGTTATCTCTTTGCGCCCAAACCGGGGGAAGCCGCTCTCAGCAAAGAAGATGCCGAGCGCATCGCGCAGAAATTCAACGATAAGGGCCATCATCAGGGATATTGGGCGTCGCCATACCCCCCCGAATATCCCCGATATTGCACTATAGAGCGGAATTCCTTGCTGCGCCGCGTCTTGCAAATGACTTGCAATTACAGCTTCTTCATGATAATGATTCTTATATAAGGATTTTTTTCATGAAGCTGTGTATTTGCCGCAATTTGAGCGATAAGGACTTTCTCCAGCACCTGAATACCACCAAGGTGGACGGGGCGTGCTGCGGTGAATGTGCGCTGACCGAATGCTGCGGCGAAGGCACAAATTGCGGGCGTTGCCTTGATATGGCGGATTTAATGGTCGATGCCCATAACCGCCGGGTGGAAACCGTGCGCGACATGATCGCCCATTCCCTCAAAAATCCGCCCTCCAAACAGCCTGTGGATGCCTGATAAGCCTTCCCTTGCAAACTCTCTTCAGCTATGTAACTTCTTTGGTTCAACTTGAACCAATTAAGAGGCATTCATGCTTAAACACATTATTCTAGCATTCGGGAGTTTATTGATTATGAGCGCAGCATCTGCAACGGCAAAAGCCGCTGACCCTGAAAACACCATCGTGATGGAAGTATCATCCGGCGGTAAGGTTGTGATGGAATTGCTGCCTGATATTGCCCCCAAGCACGTAGCACAAGTTAAGAAACTGACCCGTGAAGGTTTTTATGACGGCATTATCTTCCACCGCGTGATCCCTGACTTCATGGCCCAGACGGGTGACCCGACAGGTACAGGCACAGGCGGTTCCAAGGAACCTGACCTGAAAGCCGAATTCAGTGATTACAATTTCGGCCGCGGCGTTGTTGGTATGGCACGTGCCGCCAGCCCTGATTCCGCGAATTCCCAGTTCTTCGTCTGTTTTGACGATTGCAGCTTCCTGAACGGTCAATACACCGTATGGGCGAAAGTTACAGAAGGTATGGAATTCGTTGATAAAATTGCCAAGGGTGAGCCGCCGGCCAACCCCGATAAAAATTGTTTCCATGAAAGTCCAGGCGGATATCAAGTAAGCCTGATATTCAAATGACATACAGAAAAGCCCGGTGTATGCCGGGCTTTTTTTTGTTAGCTGTCGTCGTCTTCCAGTTCCAGTCCCGTCACGTCACTATCTTCTGTTTTCAGGGGGGCGGGGGTTTTCTTTTTGTCTTTTTCGGCGCGGCTAATGCGTCCGGCCTCACCGTTTTCCAGTTCCAGAATTTTTGTGGTTTCCAGCATCATGCCAAGAATTTTTTCGATTTTTGAGGTGCTGTCCAATGGATCAGGCGTGTCAATCCGCAGGATGGTGTTCTCACCCATAAAAATATAAATCAGCCACAGATTTTTAACGCGGCCCAGTTTTACAAGGGCTTTTAAACGTTCCGGCGTCAGATAGGCTTCCAGAATTGTGCGGTTTTCGGTTTTGATGATATAGGCAGGGTCCCACCATTTTTCATCGGGCCTGACTTCATCCGGGAATGAGAGTTCCTGAATGACCTGTACCATGCCGCCTGTGCCAAGCGCGCCGTTGCAGGGGATTTTACTTTTTACGAACAACTCAATCGCCATTAATTTGCGGGCGCCTCTGGCATCGGCTGTTTGGTGTTCCGAGGGGAATAGCGCTATCTCGTAGCCTTTATACGATCCGCTCATCTTCGGCGGGGTAAAGGGCGAAGCGGATTGAAAGCGCAAATTATGCGCAGCCGCAAATGACTGCCACGCTTTCTTTTGGCGCAGCAGCATAAGGGTCGTCCACGCTGAAAAATAAATCAGCGCGGCGGAAACCAGTATCCATAGAAAAATCCAGATAGACAAAAACCCTCCGGGGTTAAACTTGCACTTCCACAAGTGTATCCCGGAGGGCGTGTTTTTTCCAGACATCCTTGAGAGAAGAGCAGCAATTAATTGCATCCGGAGCAGTTTTTACAGCCGCCCGTAATTATTATTTTTGTGTTGCCCCAAACCCCAGCGAATGACTGGTGTTAATTTTTTTGTTTCCAGCGCGCGTTCCAGCAGGCTTAAATCTTCATTCATTGCCCTCAGCAACGCCGTGGCGCTTTCCAGCCCCAGTGACATACCGCCATTCGCTGCTTCGGCATTAGGGCCGATATCAGCTTCATCTGCGGGGTCCTGCGTATGCAGGACTGCTGTCAGGTGTGCAATGTGAAATTTAAACCGCTCGATAACGAGCTGTTGGATAAATTGTTTTTTAGTCATAACCCACACACAGACTAAGTTGTTTTTTTGTTGTATAGATATATTATCGCTAATCTTCAAGTATTTTTTCAACTATAATTGACTTTTTTTTATGCGGTGTTACAAATAAAAAAATGATCGGGAGATATTTGGGATGATAACGATCGAGCAATGCCGTGCTGCCCGTGGCCTTTTGGGGTGGACGCAAGCTGACCTGGCGCAAGCTTCTGGTCTTTCCAAAACGGCTATAAATAACTTTGAAATGGGCAGGGGGGACGTTAAACAGACCTCTTTGGAGGCGATGCGTCATGCGTTTGAGCGTGAGCAGATTGAATTTATTGAAGGCTGCGGCGTAAAAAAACAATCCGAAAAAATACGGGTTTTGAGAGGTGATGCTGCTTTTGCCGATCTTCTGGATGATATTGTTGCTAGCGTGGCGAAGGAGAGCGGAGCAGGCTGTACATCTGAAGTTCTTGCCATGAATATAGATGACAGGTTTATACGCCGCGTATCACCGGAAGCGGTCCTTGGTTATTTACAGCGGCTAGACCAGATAGGCGGGCAACAACGTGTATTATGTGCTCCGGGCTATGACAGTGTGCTGGGACCGGCAAAGAATTGCCGGTGGATTGATCAGGGCAGTTTGCATCTAACAAACATGGCTTTTTTATATGGTGGAAAGATAGCCTGGCCGCTTTGGGGTGAGGATATAATCCTGATCACCGAAGGGGCAGATATGTACAAAGCTGAAAAGGAGCGGTTTGAGTTTGTATGGGCTCACTCCTTAAGCCCTCAAGAGCTTACAGCCCCGATTTCAGCAAAAACAACAGCCTTCCGCAGGGAGCGATAGGCGTTTCTCTAGCCAGCGTGCTCAACCATTAGCAGGGCGATCAGGCATAGTCCGATGTGATAAAAAGCTTTCATGGCAAATCCTTTCCAGAGCTTGATATCTTCAAGGTGACCGAAAAGTCTTAAAAAAGGGTTAGGATCAAAAAAGAAGCGTCTGTCAGAGTGCGACATACGGAAGACAACATAACCCATTTCGGATGAGGCGTCACCCCCATCAATCGAAAAAACTTATTTTTGTAATGCTTTTTCAAGCTTTTGTTCTATAGGGTGAGCGGCCTCCGGTGTGTGTGATACCGGGGCTGGGGTCATGTCGCGCTTCACGCTCTCCAGACTTAGTGTTTTTTCCGGTAACATTTTTTGCCGTACATAAGCCACCCCCGAACCCGCGGTGCGCTGGTTGCCATAGGGGAACATGGTGTTGGTCAGCTTCATTTCCCAGCCGCTGCCCTCACCGCAAGAGGCGAGCATCAGCGTGGAGGCCAAGGCGATCATCAGGCGGGAATGTTTTATCATGGTTAAATATCTCCTGAGCGGATGGAATCAATGAAAAGCTTATTGGGAAGTTTGCGTGAATCCATGCTCCAGGGTCAAGACCCGGAAAATTTCAGGAATAAATGCTGATAGAGTTGACAGAATTAACGTTGCAGCAGGGTGTCGAGACGGCTTTCCGCATCTAGGCGCAATACTTTCATATCATCCCATACCGTGTTGTTTTCTCTTAGGAAAAACTCATTATAGCTGGAGCCTAAAAGACCCTGCCAGGAAGCGTTATATCGGCATCGTTCCTTGGATGTTTTATGCGGTTGGAACTTTAATCTGTATCGTAAGAAGGCGCCTTCAAAACTGGTCCCAGACGTATCGTATGTAAAGCCCACGCGGTTGCGTCCCCATTGATACGCAATGGTTTCCGTGCGGTCAAAACGGTCTTTGATATTGCAGCCTGCCGGGATTTTATTTTTATCCAGCTGGGCGCGTGATGATACAGTTTCTTGTTGATAAGTGTCATCACGGACAAAGCCTTGTCCGGCGGCGGGCTCAATCCGGCTTACATCACCGCTATCATAAATTGCCATTTCCTTGGGATCTAATTGCGTAATGGGCAGGCGGGCCATCTTAAAGCCTTCATTCGCGTAATTGGCCGTATAGGGCAGTTTCGGGCGCTCAGGCGCATCATCCGTCAGGCAGGATGCTGCCATAAGGGGTAAAAGTGCGACGATGAATTTCAGAGTCTTCATCTTAATCTTATTTTAACATAATAATTGAAGTTGTGCGAATCTCAAGGGATTCAGCTACACGAGGCAATGCTAGGCATACATAAGTAACCTTCTGATGAAGGGTTTCATGGCTTTGCCATGCTTTCTACGACCCTACATCAGAAGGTTTAAAAAAAGGTTTAGTTAGGGGTATTGACGAAAAAAGCCTTATTCTTCGGGGGGGAAGACGACAATTCCCGCATTGGGGTATTCACTCATAATCCACTCAATGACATCCTGCTCATCTTCAGGGGATAGTGCGCTTTGTAGAAAGACCATGTCTGGCTCATCGGAGCTCATAGCTTCGGACACCATGTGCAGGCTGCCGTGCTCCGGGCAGAATTCTTGTTGTTGATATTGATTGGCTGGTATATGGGGTGCGGGGGCATTTGCGCCGGCGGTCATATAAAGAATATTCATGATCAGACTCCCTCAGTTTTTATATTATGAATAATAAGAGGTCTGCACGCACCGTGCCAAAAATTTATCATTTAAAAACAATTGCTTATGTTGGTGGTGCGTGTTCATTCTCAAAATGAACCGTTTTATAATGGGATTCCGTTCGATTATGGGGGCGTTTTTGAGAGAGGGGCGGTAGTGATATGGTGCACCCCGCAGAACTAAGCTCGAACCGCCTGTTTGAGACTTTGGCGGAATGGAACGCGGTTCTGGAGAGTGCGCTATCAAGTCCTGACTTATAGAGCGCGTGCCCTGTGCATGTCAATTTAATCCGTAAACGGAATAATAAGAGGGTCTTTCACCCAGCTTGGGTCACAGCGCATGGCATGCTCGGCCCATGCCAAAACAAAAACAACCATCATCATGCGTGATTGCCCTTCGCTGCTCGCCGGAGCAGCGGGCGGAGCTTGAGCGCCGGGCGTCGGGGCAGCGGGTCGGGGTCTATCTCCGGGCGGCGGCTGTTCCCGGCTAATGACAATG
>JAJOJU010000052.1 GCA_021208265.1 Alphaproteobacteria bacterium
CACGATGGCTGCCTCTGAGGTGATCTCCCATATCGGTCCGCGTCCGTTGATGAAACTGGCTGATTTTCTAAAAAAGGCAGCCTAAGCCCTCCAGCCGAGGCTGACCAGACGGTCTAAATAAACCTTATACAGCGCATCGTCCGGCACGACGATGCGTATTTCTTTCAGGCGGTCATCAAGACGGTCGAGAATGCCTGCGATCAAATACCGCGCGGCGCGTTCCGGCGGGAAGCCTTCTTTGCCCGAAGCCAGCGGCGGGAAGGCAATGCGGCCCAGCAACATGCATTTCGCCAGCACCATGGCCTTACGGCAGCAAAGGATTAAATCTTTCCCCTCCCGGTCCCAATCATCGCGCCAGCGCGGGCGCACGGCAAAGATGATATGCCGGGCCTGCAAGGCGAACCCCGGCACGGCATAGACATCCCCCACCATCGGCTGATAGATATTCTCCAGAATGAAATTATCGAGATTAGCCTGCGATGCTTGCATCAGGCGTTCATTGATACGCCCGGAAAATTCCAGATCCTGCGGGATTAACGAGACAATAGCCTCAACATCTTGGCTAGCGATATCACCCTGGACAAGCCTTATATGGTTTATATATGGATGGATGGTCATAAATGGGTTTTAATGCGCGTATGAAAAAACTTCTACTGATTTTACTTCTTCTTACCTTTCCTGCGCAAGCGGCTGATAATTACGGCCTTGCCATGCACGGCACGCCGAAATATACAGCCGCCGACAAACATCTGTCTTACGCCAGCCCGACGGCGCAGAAAGGCGGCACATTCAAGCAGAAAGCGCTGGGCACGTTTGATTCCCTGAACCCCTTTGCCATTAAAGGCAAAGCGGCGGAAGGGCTGGAGCTGACTTACGACCGCCTGATGGCTAGAGTGTGGGATGAACCCTTTACGCTCTACCCCCTTATCGCCAGCGCGGTAGAGGTTCCCGATGACCGCTCAAGCATCACCTTTACCATCAACAAGGATGCGAAATTTCAAGATGGCAACGCGATTACGGCGGATGATGTTATTTTCTCCTTCGAAACGCTGAAAGAACAGGGCCGCCCCAATATGCGCCGCGTGTATCAGTTGGTAAGCGAAGCCAAAATTCTGGATGATGGCCGCGTAAAATTCACACTGGGCGATGGCTATGACCGCGAAACGGTTATGATTTTGGCCATCATGCCTGTGCTTTCGAAAAAATATTGGGAAGGGAAAACATTTGATTCCGCATCCCTCACCCCGCCCGTGACCTCCGGCCCCTATAAAATCGCTGAAGTTGATCCGGGGCGGCGTATTACCTACAAGCGCGATCCCGATTACTGGGCAAAAGATTTACTCACCGCACGCGGCCTCTATAATTTCGATCAGATCACCTACGATTATTACCGTGACGATACCGTGGCCTTCGAAGCCTTCAAGGCCGGGGAAACCGATTTCCGCCGGGAAATGGATGCCGGGAAATGGGCGGGCGCTTATGACTTCCCCGCCCTTATATCCGGCGCGGTGGTAAAGGAAGCCATTCCGCACGGACGGCCGGAACGCGTCAATGCCTTTATCTTCAACACACGCCGCGCGCCGTTTGATGATATCAAGGTGCGCGCAGCCCTGAACCTTGCGTTTGATTTTGAATGGGCGAATGAAAACCTGTTCCACAAGGCCTATAAGCGGATTAACAGTTACTACCCCAATTCCGAGCTGGCGGCGAGCGGGGAGCCAACGCCCGAAGAACTGGCAATACTGGAGCCGTTCAAAGACTCACTCAGCCCCGCCGTATTCGGCCCGGCTTATCAACCGCCCGTTTCCAATGAAACAACGCGCCGCGTTAATCTGCGCAAGGCATCAGACCTTCTGAAAGAAGCGGGATGGGATGTCAAAGACGGTGTCCGCCAGAAAGACGGCAAACCCCTTACCTTCGAAATTCTGCTGAGCGCACCGGAGGATGAAAAACTGGCGCTGCACTTCATCCGCTCGCTGGAACGCCTCGGCATCAAGGCCCGCCCGCGCGTGCTGGATGCTGCCAATTACCGGGGCCGCCTGAATGAATATGACTTCGACATGACGCTTTATTACTGGCTGTCATCCCTGTCCCCCGGCACGGAACAGGTTTTATACTGGGGCTGTCAGGTCGCGAAAGAACCCGCCCGCTGGAACTTCGCTGGCATCTGTAACCCCGCCGTGGATGCCATCGCCGCCGCCATTCCCGAAGCCAAAACCCGGGAAGGACTGGTCGCGCATGTTCACGCGCTTGACCGTATCCTGACCCACGGGCAATACATGATCCCGCTTTATTACAAGGGCACGGATAATGTAGCCTTCAAAAAGGACATCAAACACCCGGTTGAAACCCCGCTTTACGGCATGGTGATCGAAACATGGTGGAAGGAGCAAGGCGCGGAATAGTAACCGCTTTCAGAAGCAAAAATTTGCTGGTATTCTTTCAACATGAAACATCTCGCCTTGCCCTTTCTTGCTGTTTTAATCCTGACCGCCTGCGGTACCGCTACGCCCAAGCGTGACATGCATAAGGCCCAGTACTGGCAGCGCTCCAGCATATCAGACGCCGCTTACCAGCAAGGCCCCAAGGCGCAGGAAATGCTGAACCGCGATATCGCGAATTGCGTAGCCACGCTGAAGGAAATGGAGCGACTCGGCATGGTCCGTAATGCTATCCCCGCGGATAATATGGGCCGCGTGCTGGACCGCGATGAAGAACAATATATGGCATACGACACGCCGGACCGTTTTGGCGGCCTTAATCTGGAAGCAGAAGATTACCACGATTTCGAAGGCTGCATGATTACCAAAGGCTGGGAACGCACCATGTTTGTGCCCTATAGCGTAGCAGGCCGCTCCCGCGAAGTTTACCTGAAATCCGTTGGTGAATATGGCGAACAAGCCAAAGCAGGCCGTGAATATGGCGAAGACCGCCGGGAAGCCCTGGAAGATTGAGTTTTGTAAAGCTTGAAAACCGCGGGCTAATCACACTCACCGGGCCGGATTCCAAAGATTTCCTGCAAGGCCTCATCACCAACGATATTAATAAACTAACACCTGAAACCCTTTTATATGCCTGCCTGCTAACGCCTCAGGGGAAGTTCTTGCATGATTTTTTTATTAGCGAGCGCGATGATGGATCACTCCTGATCGATTGTGAGGGGGGTGAACGCGCAGCCGATCTTGCCAAACGCCTGAGCATGTACAAGCTGCGCAAGGATGTAAAGATAACGGCTCAGGAAGATAATCCGGTGTATGCCGGGCCGGACCTGCCGGGCGGTCTGCCCGACCCGCGTCACCCCGATATGGGAAGCCGCAGCTTCGTAAAGCCGGATAACATGCCGGAAGCACCATTCGATGAATGGGATTATAAGCGCATAACCCTTACCATCCCCGATGGCAGCCGCGATCTGGCGGTGAATAATTCCACCATGGATGAAGCGCATATGGATCAACTAAACGCCATCAATTACCAAAAAGGCTGCTATGTCGGGCAGGAACTCACCGCCCGCATGCATTACCGGGGGCTAGGCAAAAAGCATTTACGCACGGTAAAGCTAGATACGTTGCCGGAAGGCGCTGAACTGCGCTCCTCCTGCCGGGAGGTCGGCATCGCGCTGGTGCGGAATGCCGAAGCCTCTTGAGGATTATTTCTGCTCAGGCGCGCAATTAAGGCCCAAGGAAACACAAGCCTTATCCTTAATATCCGTATAAAACTGATTAATCGGCTCAGGAATCCCTGCCTTCAAAAGAAAATATGCGGCAAACCCAATACCGCCAGCAATCAGATATGATTTTTGAATTTTCATGACAAACTCCTCGGCTGTAAAAAAACAAGGGCGACCGCAATCGATTTATAAAGTTATGTCAATACATTAAGCTAGACGGGTTCTGCCGGGGAAATAAGGAAGGTGTAAAGCACGTAAAGCAATAATCCCAGCACCACCAGAATTATTGCGATTACGTCATAACGGCTGAAAAACCGGTACATATCGAAGGTCTTCAAGACTTCTTCGTTAGCATCATCTTCCGGTTTTTCAGTTTGGTTAGTCATAGCAAAATGCCTTAGTTATAGTGGCTCTGGCGTTGAAATTTCGGCTTCACGTAAGACGCATAAGCTTCTTTCCATTCTTCCACATCAACAGCCTTGTCGTTGTTTTTATCAAGACGGTTGAAGGGCATACCGATAAATTCCAGCGGGGTCAGGCCATCGCGGTTCTGATCATATTCAATCAGGCGGGATTCAGCCATGAACTCTTCCGTATCCAGAACTTTTTCCTCAACCTTACCGTTGGCACCGATATCAACCATCTTGACGGTTGTTTTTTCCATCGGGATCAGGGTAACCAAACCCACGCGGTTGATTTCAAGGTTATCGATGATCATATTGCCATCGGTGTCGAACATGTAAAACAGCTTCTCACCCACTTCGGCGCGTGTCAAAACGCCATCCTGATCAAGATCGAAATCCAGCAGGTTCACGCGGTTCGTGTTCGGAATTTCTTTCTGCGTTACCAGTGTTTCTGTTTTAACAACGGCAGCAGGTTTTACTTCCTTAATTTTGGTTGTTTCCGTTACCACTTCTTTCATGGGCTTCTTGCCTTCTTCCGCAGGCACTTCCGTCACAGTCGTTTTTTCCATTGTGGTTTCAGTCACGGTCTTTTCAATACCGCTTTCGGGCATGGTTGTTGTTTCTGTGACTGTTTCCGTAGTGGTCGCTACAGGTTCGGACACATCCGCAGGCGCTGCGGCAGGTTCAGCTACCGGCTCCGACAGAATCTGTTCGGATGTCACAGTGCTTGCTTCCGTTGTCACGGCGGCATCTTCGGCAAAAGCCGGCGCCGCCAGAGCAAACATAGCAACGCTGCTCATAAGCAAAGTAAATTTTTTCATTTTGGTTATCCTTTCCATCATATTTACAATACGAAAAATCCCTCTGTTTTCCGCAGGTCAGAGCGACTTTTCTTCCTTTCAGGGAAACTGAAAGTCAGCTTACACAACTAACGCCAAAAAGAAATAAAAAGTTCAGGACAATACACGAATATACTGCGCATGCTCTGGGAAACGGGATAAAAGATCGGCCTGCCTCCCCATCTCAAAGTCTTGAAAATCAAAACCGGGGGCAACGGTGCAGCCTACGAAAGAAAACGAGCTACCTTCCAACGGCGCACCGCCGAACCACACGCCGGCAGGCACCACGTGCTGTACCACCTCCCCGGCGGCGATATCAGAGCCCAAGATGGTTTCTTTCAATGCGCCATCTTCGCCGATCTCCACAAGATGCATCGGCCCTCCAAGATAAAAATGCCACATTTCATCTGATTTAATACGGTGCAGACAGGACCGTGTGCCGGACGGCAGAAGAAAATAAATGCCTGTAGAGGCACTGCGGGGGCCGTTAAACCCTTCAAACCCCGCACTTAAATCTGCGCGGTAAGTTTCCCGGAAGAAACCGCCTTCCGGGTGGGGCATTAAATCGAATTTTTTGATAAGAGCTTCAGCATCCATAGCAATCTAAGCCGTGGCTGCCTTTTGTCCTTTCAAGGAGACCGTCTTGGCGCGTCCCTCACGAATAGCTGCCTGCGCCGCCGCCAGACGGGCGATCGGCACACGGAACGGGGAACAAGACACATAATCCAGCCCCACCTGTTCACAGAACTGGATAGACGCAGGATCACCGCCGTGTTCACCGCAAATCCCCAGTTTCAGATTGGGGTTAGTCGCACGGCCTTTTTCCTTGGCGATTTCGATCAGCTGGCCTACACCCTCAATATCCAGAGAGGCAAACGGGTCGCGCTCGTAGATACCTTTATCGGTATAGCCATGCAGGAAGCTGCCGGCATCATCGCGGCTCATGCCCAGCGTTGTTTGGGTAAGGTCGTTCGTGCCAAAGCTGAAGAAGTCTGCCTCGCCCGCGATTTTGTCAGCAGTCAGCGCCGCGCGCGGCAACTCGATCATGGTGCCGACATTGTATTCCACGCTCTTGCCCTTTTCGGCAAATACCTTTTTGGCGGCGGCATCGACAACATCACGCATCAGTTTAAGTTCAAGCTGCGTCCCCACCAGCGGGATCATGATTTCAGGAATGACATCCTTACCCTTGCCCGCAAGAATAATAGCGGCTTCAAAAATCGCCTGCGCCTGCATCTCGTAGATTTCAGGATATGTGATCCCCAGACGGCAACCACGGTGGCCCAGCATCGGGTTTTGCTCTTTCAGCTCTTCCAGACGGCGGTGGACGGCACCCTCCTCAAGTCCGGCAGCCTTGGCGAAATCGGTAATATCCTCCGCCTCATGCGGCAGGAATTCATGCAGCGGCGGGTCCAGCAAACGGATTGTAACCGGCAGGCCGTTCATGATGTCGAACAGCTGCTCAAAATCACTGCGCTGCTCGGGCAGCAGTTTTGCCAGTGCTGTGCGGCGCTTGTCCTCACTCTGCGCGAAGATCATCTCCCGCACGTTTTGAATACGCGACGGATCGAAGAACATGTGTTCCGTACGGCAGAGGCCAATACCTTCGGCACCAAATTCAACAGCCGTTTTCGCATCGACAGGTGTTTCAGCATTTGCCCAAACACCCATGCGGCGGCGGGCATCAGCCCAGCCCATCAGGATACCAAAGTCACCGGAAAGTTCAGGCTTGATCGTGGGGATCTTACCCAGCATCACTTCACCCGTGCTGCCATCGATAGTAACGATATCGCCTTCCACGATTTCTTTCGCCCCGACACGGATCGTTTTGGAGTGGGCGTCGATATGCATTTCGCCAGCGCCGCCACACAAGGGCGCCCCATACCGCGCGCCACAACGGCCGCGTGGGATGTCATCCCGCCGCGCGATGTCAAAATACCTTCGGCGGCGTGCATGCCGTGGATATCCTCCGGCGATGTTTCCTGACGGCACAAAATAACCGCTTCCCCGGCATTTTAGCGGCTTCCGCTTCATCCGCCGTGAATACAACCTTGCCCGAAGCCGCGCCGGGTGATGCCGGCAGGCCCTTGGTTACAATGTGTTTAGGCGCTTTGGGGTCCAGCGTGGGGTGGAGAAGCTGATCCAACGCCTGCGGGTCGATCCGCAACAAGGCTTGTTCTTCCGTGATCAGACCTTCATTCACCATATCAACGGCGATTTTAAGGGCCGCTTTGGCTGTGCGCTTGCCGTTCCGTGTTTGCAGCAGGTAGAGATTCCCTTTTTGCACCGTAAATTCCAGATCCTGCACGTCCTTGAAGTGCTGTTCCAAACGAACGCGCAGTTCTTCCAGCTGCTTGAATACTTCCGGCATAGCCTCTTCCATCGAAGGCAGATTGCTGCCCTCGCGCTCGCGGCCATATTTGGTCAGTGATTGCGGGGTGCGGATACCGGCTACAACGTCTTCGCCTTGGGCGTTGATCAGGTATTCGCCATAGAAATAGTTTTCACCCGTGGACGGGTCGCGCGTGAACGCCACACCGGTAGAGGATGTTTCGCCCATATTGCCAAACACCATCGATTGCACGTTCACAGCCGTGCCCCATTTATCGGAAATTTCATGGATGCGGCGATAGGTAACGGCGCGCGGCACCATCCAGCTGCTGAACACAGCGCCAATCGCACCCCAGAGCTGTTCTTGCGGATCGCTCGGGAACGGACGGCCTAAATCCTGCTGCACGATTTCCTTGTATTCGCCAACGATTTCTTTCCAGCCATCGGCTGTAATCTCGGTATCCTGCGTGATGCCCTTATCGCGCTTGTAATGTTCGATCACATCTTCAAATTCATGGTGATCAACGCCCAGCACCACATCACCATACATCTGGATAAAGCGGCGGTAGGAATCCCAAGCAAAACGCTCGTCCCCCGCTTGCTTGGCAAGGCCGACAACCGTTTCGTCATTCAAGCCGAGGTTAAGAACCGTATCCATCATGCCGGGCATGGACACACGCGCGCCGGAACGCACGGAAACAAGCAGCGGATTTTCGGCATCCCCGAATTTGCAGCCCATCGCAGCTTCAACATCCTTGAGGGACTTTTCCACCTGCGCCTTCAATTCGGCGGGGTAAGATTTCTCGTTATCGTAGTAATAGGTGCAGACATCCGTGCAGATCGTAAAGCCAGGAGGAACTGGCAGGCCAAGGCTCGCCATCTCCGCGAGATTCGCACCCTTACCGCCCAAAAGATCCTTCATCGTGGCATTGCCATCGGTTTTTTTACCGCCAAAGCCGTATACCCATTGCGTCATTGTCCGCTATCTCCTGTAATTCCGCAGTTTTCCAGTGATTGTCACCGGCCTGTGTAGCATATTTGCCGGCAAATGCAAAAGAATTTCAGCACTTTATTTCAACTGCTATTCAGGCTAAAAATTTAATCTGAACAAGGGAGTATTCAAAATGAGTTTATCTGAAGAGCAGAAAAAAAATCTATCCGACCTCTTTGCACGCAAACGCCGGGAAAAGGAAGCTGAGCACGCTGCCTCCACCGAAGTTCTGGCATTAAAGATTACCTATGAAGACCCCGCACCGGACGGGACGTTTGAAATTCTGTTCATGACACGGGAAGAGGCCAATAAATGGCAGAATGACCAAATTATTTCCGGTCGCTGGGCCACCAGCAAGGATGTTACGGAAGAGGTCAGCTTTACTGATGGTGTCCGGCTGGCCAAACAACCCGATTGCTGCGGCGGCCTCTATGCGTTGAAAGATGCCCGGAAATTCCAGCAAATTAACCCGGTCGTACAAGCTTTGGGGCTGGAAATTTAAAGATCCTTCACCAGCATCAGGCATAACTGATCATCCACCGGCTTAAAGGCGGCAAAGTCAATGGCTGCGCGGTCGTAAGTCGCACCCATGCCATCCGGGACATATCCCAGCTTGAAATAGAGACGTTGTGCCGGGCCGAAACTGCTATGGACGGATACCGCGATCCCCATTTGCGTGCGGCCTTTGGCACGAGCCAGTTCTTCGCAATGGGTAATCAAATTTTGCGCAAACCCGCGGCGGCGGAAAGCGGGCATCACGTTTAAGTCCTGCACCTCTGGTATTTCCAGCTTGCGGTAAAGCCCGTATTTCGGCTGCCAGTTCAAAATACCGTAGCCCGCAGCCTGCCCATCGGCATGAAGGATGTACAGCGTTAAGTCACTCTTCTTTTGCCGTTCCAGTACATGTTCAAAATATCCGGCATCCTTTGCAGCGCCGAGTTCATGAATCATCCCCCATAAAATGGAAAGATCTTCGGGAACAGCTTCGCGTATCAGCGGTTTTTGTGTCATAATTGCAGTTAATAGTGAGTCTATCATGCGCTTTCAAATCTTTTATTTTATTCTCTGTCTGACCTTGCTGCCCGCCCCTGCGCTGGCGGATGCCATGCATTACACAACGCTGGGCGCTAAAAAAGGCCAGCTCAGCCCGCCGGATCTGACTATCAAATCCCTGAATTTCAAACAGGACGAAGCCAAACGTAAAGCCGATGCGGCAGCACAAGCCGGTAAAGAAAAGACATTTGAGGATGTGTGGGAACGTTACCGCGCGTTGGCGGAAGGCCGTATAACGGAAGAAAAGGCCGTGCAAAAACAACCGGAAAAACCCATAAAGCCCAAGGTTATCGGCGCCAAGCGCCCTTCAGCCCTCCCCTCTAAGACAATTGAACCCGCGGCAACGGAATATATCGAACGTCCGCTGGCGGAAACAGCTGAGTCCGTAAAGTCCCGCCCTATGGGCATTCTGGATAAATACGAAGAAACCAAAGCCCGCCGCAGCCAGATGAAAATGATCCGTTTGGGGCGCCCCGCGCCAGAGACAAAACCACAAGCAGCGGCGGAACCTAAAAATGATCTGCCCGCCATGGCCCCCGCCGCAGGCGATGAAGGGTAATCCTTACAACTATCACGATTTTCCCCTTGCCCTTTATCCACGGCTGGATTAAGCCTTTTCTTATGCCGAGCCCCGCGCAAAAGCCTGCGTTACAACAAACACCGCTGGATCATATTCTGGCGGCGCTGGAATCCGATATGGATGCTGTGAACACGCTGATCCTGACGCGCATGGAAAGCCCGGTTCCGCTGATCAAACAACTGGCGACATATCTGATCGCGGCGGGCGGAAAACGGGTGCGCCCGCTCCTGACGCTGGCATCAACAGCGCTTTATAGCGGTGATATGAAACGCGCCCATTTGCTGGCAGCCTGCGTGGAATTCATTCACACCGCCACACTATTGCATGACGATGTAGTGGATGAGAGCCGCGAGCGGCGCGGCAAGGAAAGTGCGAATGTGGTGTTCGGTAATCAGGCATCGGTGCTGGTGGGGGATTTCCTGTTTTCCCGCGCATTTCAGTTAATGACAGAAGACGGCTCAATCGAAGTTTTGCGCATCCTGTCCGATGCCTCCGCCACCATCGCGGAAGGCGAAGTTTTGCAGCTTTCCGTTGCCGGGCAGATTGATATGCCCATGGATACCTATATTCAGGTAATCACCGGCAAGACAGCCGCGCTGTTTGCCGCCGCCGTGGAAGTCGGCCCCGTGATTGCTGATGCCGGCAGCGCGCAACAACAAGCCATGCGTGATTTTGGATTAAATCTCGGCATCGCCTTCCAGATCGCCGATGACGTGCTGGATTACCGCGGCAACCAAGCCAAAATCGGCAAAACCGTGGGCGATGATTTCCGTGAAGGCAAGCTGACCGCACCCGTGCTTTATGCCCTGCAAAACGCCAGCGATGAAGAGCGCGCTTTCTGGGCCCGCGTCATGACGGATAAGGATCAGCAAGCGGATGATTTAAAACAGGCGCTTGCCCTGATTGATAAACATGACGGGATTGGCAAGGGGCTGGCACTGGCGGCGTCTTACGCCCAAAAAGCCAAGTATGCACTGACGACAATGCCGGATAGCCCCTTACGCGCGCAGCTCTCCGATCTCGTCGACTATATGGTCAACCGCGATTTTTGATATAGATAACTATTCAAGATGTTTATTTTCAGACGAACAATTCAAAATGGCCGCGTGTTACAGGATGTCACGCCGCTGACGTTAAAGGAAAAACTAAAGCTGACCCTGTTCGGGGTGGTAGGAACGGCCTCTGCCATTCTCTGGTTTTTTCGGGGCGTTTATCGGGGCCGTGATCGCCGCCGTTCATAACGACTTGCTCAGCCTTGTTTTGAGCATTTTCATACCCGGCTTTGGGGCTATCTACACCGTGATCTCGCTGATTACAGCGATTTTTTAGCGCCGTCCCTTTGGCAGACGCTTTTTCTTCGCGCACGGATAGGCATCCACCAGCGCCACAACGACCCCCGGTGAAGCGATAAACGGCGCATACTGCTCCCGGTTCTTCAGGAAAAATGTCAGAACTTTTTTGTGAATGTCGTAAAGGCTGGTGCCTTCCGGGATACAGAAATTATAGCCCGATGACACGCCCAGCGATTTGGTAAAGCTGTGATAATCCATCACCCCGGCGATATACGACTGGCAGGTCACATGCCCGTTCGGCACGATTTCTTTGCCATCTTCACCTATCGCGCAGACATTGATCAGATATTCACCCGATACTTCCGCTGCACCGCGCGGGGGACCGGGGAGAGAAGCACTGCCATAGCGAGCAGTATCAAAAGGCGCATGGTATTATCAGCCCTTGTTTTTAAGCTGCTCCAGAATGGCGAAGGGGGACTCTTCCACTTTTTTGGCCGGGGCGCTCATCACCTTGGGTGCAGAATCCTTTTTGGACTTGTCGCCATGCTTTTTCTTGCCCTCAAATTTACCTTTGGGCTTATCGGTCTTTTTATTTTCAAATTTCTTCTTCTCGAAATGACGCGGCGCCGCTTTTGTATTGGCTTTCCCGCGCTTTAGGAAGAACCAGTCAAGCGCCGGTTTTTCAGCGGGGGCTGCAGGTTTTGCTTCTTCAGCCACAGGTTCTTCCGACTTTAGCTCTTCAACAGGCGCCGCTTCGGGGACAGCTTCCGATACAGCTGTTTCTATTGTCGTTTCTTCCGAGACGGCCTCTTCCGGTTTGGCCTCCGCTATAATCCGCTTATGGCCCATCGCGCCGAGGATCTCATAAAGATCATCAATCGGCACACCCAGCCATTCGGCCATCTGGTGCTGAGCCTGAAACTTGCCCTGATTAGCGGAATCGTAAATAGCCACGATCACCCGGTCGAGCATATCAATGCGGATGGCGCGGGAGCCGTAAACGGGATAACCAATCGATTGATAAAGGCTTTTATCAATTGCGCCCGCATCCACCTTCACAGAAACAGCGCCATCCTTGGGAATTTCAACAGGAAGAGGCTTGTCATTCCATAGCGCCCATAATTTCGCACGCAACCGCACGGCGGCAGGCTTGTTGAGTTCCGGCAGGAAGACAAGGATCGGCCCCAGCTTCACTTTCCGGGCGCGCAGGGCCGCGCGGTCTTCGGGTGTTAAGGTGGCGATTAAATCCTCTAAACTCTCACGAGGCAGAATGCCCAAGGCTTCGTGCAGTTGATAAGCTATGCCGCGCACAGCACCTGCCAGCGGGTTTTCAGGCGTTTCGTTTTGTAGAACAAAAAGCGGCTCAAGAACCTTGGCGACATGCGCCTCCAGCCAGCCCTTCAATTTCTCAGCGATAGCCGTGCGGTCAGAACCGTTCAGAAGATCGGTTTCCTCAACCTCAACAACAGGCTTCAGGATATGGTCGCCCTTTTTAATTTTGGCGATGGGAAGGCCCGGCAACGGCGAGCCGTGCTTTTCCTGGAACAGAATGTTCCCCGCTTCATCAAGGGCGAATTGTTCATCTTTGGCGGTGAGTATGCTCATAACCCGTCTCTTTACATCCGATTGCAGCGCAGCTCTCGCCGCGCTCATAACTGCTTTGTAATCGGCTCCTGCCGCATCTGCAACGGGTATAAAACGAAAGCCCTGCAGATGTCCAATTAAATGAGACTCTACAATCACCTCGCCATTGGCGCGGATGCCTGCCAGAAGCTCGCGCCCCTCCTCCATGGCCTTGACGAGATGAGCCGTGCGCCGATCAACAAAACGCAAAAGCAGCGCCTCGTGCAGTGCATCCGACAGCCGGTCTTCAATGGCCCGTGTTTTCTCCTGCCAGTATTCAAACCGCCTGATCCATTGCGGTTTATAGGCGATGTAAGTCCATGTGCGGATATGCGCGATACGGGTCATCAAACTATCCACCTCGCCGCGCGTATCATCCAGCCGCGCCACTTGGCTTGCCACCCAGTCTTCATCCAACTGGCCATAAGAAAGCCTTGTATAAATATCGGCGATCAGCTCCTGATGCGCATCACTCATGGTCTTTCTAAAATCGGGGATCTGGCAGACATCCCACAGAAGCCGGATCATATCGGGCGTTGAGGCAATGCCCAGAACCTCGTCCCGCGCGCACAAGGCCTGCAGCGTTTCCACATCATCTGATGGCCGCCCTTTGATCAGCATGGGGTTTTCGGAAGGCCGCTCCAGCGATTTTAAAAGCGCCTTGGGAGAGGAATAATCCAGCGCCGCATTGCGCCAGCATATCTCGCGGATGCTTTCGAATTTGTGATTCTCGATGGCCTCGACGACATCGGGGTCAAGCTCACTCACGCGGCCCGTCACGCCGAACGTGCCTTCCTTCATATAACGCCCGGCACGGCCCGCAATCTGCGCCAGCTCGGCAGGTTTAAGCCCCCGTGGCCTCCGCCCGTCAAACTTGCGGGTGGAAGCCAGCGCCACATGGCGGATATCCATGTTGAGCCCCATGCCGATAGCATCGGTCGCCACCATGAAATCCACCTCGCCGGATTGATACATCTCCACCTGCGCATTTCGTGTGCGCGGGGATAACGCGCCCAGCACCACCGCCGTGCCGCCGCGCTGACGCCTTATAAGGTCAGCCAGTTGATACACATCATCCATCGAAAACGCCACGATAGCCGCGCGTTTTGGGAAGGCGCGTCAGTTTTTTTGTAGCCCGTGTAGGAAAGCTCCGAGAGGCGCTCCCGGCTTTCAAATTCAATCCCCGGAACCAGCGAGGCCAGCACGATGCGCATGGTATCACTGCCCATAAACATCGTCTCCAGCGTGCCGCGCGCGCGCAAGATGCGATCGGTGAAAATATGCCCCCGCTCCGGGTCCTCAGCAAGCTGGATTTCATCGACCGCGAGGAATTCAAATTCCTGCTCAATCGGCATGGCCTCCACAGTGCAAAGGTAATACTGCGCCGTGCGGGGGATGATTTTTTCCTCGCCCGTTACCAGCGCCACCTTGTGCTTACCCACGCGCTCCACGATTTTATCGTAATTTTCCCGCGCCAAAAGCCGTAAGGGGAAACCGATGACCCCGGTGTTATAGGCGAGCATGCGTTCTAGCGCCCGGTGAGTCTTCCCGGTGTTGGTAGGCCCCAGCATGGCATGCAAGCGCGAATCCGTGCGTACAGCCGTATCTGTCAGGGGGAATGAGGACATTGTAATGATTTAGGCCGATTCCAACATAAATGATAGGCCCTATAACCATTGTCTTTTCCCTGTAGACAATAATATTGATTTCTGGGGCTGGCGTTGCAGCGCAGTATACCATCCGCTATGGTGCTGGATATTATGATGAAACATTCCGCTTTTCTTTTCGTTTTCGCCTTTGCTTTTCTGGCTGTTTTTTGCTGTTTATCTTCTGCCCGCGCGCAGGATCAAACAGCACTAAGGGCCATGTTTGAAAGCATCATGGATAAGCAAAAGCAGGCCGCCACAGAGCGTGGCGATACGCTGAACTTCGAAGGTGATATACAGATAGAAGATGCAGGCAGTTACTACGCCGCCACCCTGCCCCATGCCAGTCTGACAACAAAAGAGGGTAATACGCTGGAAATCGGCATGATTGCCGTGAATGCCAGCCCGCAGAGCAAACCGGGTATCTGGAAGGTAACAATCGCCCTGCCCACCCCCTTCACATTGAAAGATTCCAAGGGCACGCCGCTTATGACCATGTCAGTCGGCAGCCAAAGCGTTACTGGCATCTGGAATAACAATATCGAATACTTCACCCAGCTGAACGCTGATTACCGGGACATTATCGTGCAGGATGTGACGCAAGGATTCTCTGCCAAGCTGGGAACGCTGGGCCTGAAATCAGACCTTACCGAAACCGCCCCCGGAAAATGGTCGGGGCCGATTGATATCAAGCTGGAAAAGCTGGAAGCCGTTATCCCCGACCGCCAGATGAAAATATCACTGGGCTCCGCTACTAACCGCGTTCACTTGCTGTCTTACGACCCAGCCTTAATTCAAAGCAAGCGCGCGGAATTATCGGCCTTACAGGAAAAGGCCGCAAACAGCACGAAAAACGAGGAGCAGAATCTGGCTATCGGCACGCTAATATTCGACCTGCTGACCAAAAGCGGCGATGGTCTCAAAACCGATTACGCAGTCGAAAATTTTGAAGTGATCGCCCCTCAGCCAGGCCAGCCAGGCCATGGGTAAATTCAGCCTTGAAAAGGGCTCTCTCAGTCTGGTGCTAAGTGGGTTTAGCGAAGATAAGGTCACGCTTGCTTTTGGGGGCTGGATTATGAAGGTCTGGACCCGCGCCCGTTAAGCGCCCATATCCGCAATGTCATGCCGCGTGAAACGCATCTGGAATGGGAACTGAAAAACGTGCCTGTACAGCAGTTAGCGGCAACGCTGCAAAATACGCTTGGCGGGCTTACATCATCAACCAAAGGTATGAACCAGATGGGCATGGCGGCGCTGATGTTCAAGCTGCCGGCCATTCTCTCACAAGCCGGAACGGCATTGACCGTAGAGAAAAACTATATCAACAACGATCTCTACCGCGCCGAACTGGATGGCGATGTTAAGACAGACCTTAGTGCCTTCACGGGGTTTGTCTCGGATTTCATGCTCAAGGTTTACGGACTGGATAATCTGATTACGGCGCTGGAAAATGCAGCGGCGGAACCCACAACCATGTACCGTACCACGATTGGCGGATGGGCGTCTAACCTACGCTATTTCAAGGGATTTGGCCTGCGGCAGAAAGATGACCAATCAACGCCCTACTATACCTATCATTTCGAGCTGACGCCGCAAGGCCAGATGTTATTGAATGATAAGGATGCCGCGGCGATGCTGAGCGGTTCCCTGCTGCCGCCCATTCCGGGTGAG
>JAJOJU010000011.1 GCA_021208265.1 Alphaproteobacteria bacterium
GCCTGTTCGGCGGGCAGAGTTACCGTCTGGATGGCGATAATAACCTCTACCCCCGCGGGTCCGGTCTGGACAGGCGTGAATCCGACTGGGTGGCAGAACTGAATGCCGATTATCAGGGGCGCTATATGCTGAATTATAAAACCCAGCTGGACCAGCAGACCTTATCATCCGAACGGCATGAATTCGATGCCTATGCCGATTGGGACAGGCTGATACTGGGGGGGGCGTTACCTTTATGCGCGCGGGTTAGCCGGGACGGATATCGATGAAAGCCGCGAGCAAACGCAGGCCGCATTCTCCTACAGGCTGGCCAATGATTGGCGCATCTATTCCGGGGGTATATATGATCTTGGTTTTGACCCTGGTTTGCGCCAGGCCTATGCCGGGCTTAAATATACCGGGCAATGTATTTCATGGTCGCTGGGTGGGGAGAGAAATCTGCTGGATAAAGCCACAGGGGAAAGCTCGACCGAGATCATGTTCCGGCTGGGTCTGAAAAATCTGGCGGACTTTGAAACGGCCGGGTTTGATGATTACCTGCGCGATGACTTAAGGCCCTAAAATTTTGCGCTTTCCACAAAAAAAGATCCGGAGATCTTTTGGGATGCTCCGGACAAACAGCGGTAATAGAGGGTGTGTAATTATTTTGTAACCCAATACCGGAACGATTGCAAGAAAAAAATCTCAAATTCATCTAAAATTTTACCAAAACCGGAACGGTCTTGTATTTGTCAATGCCTATTCATGTAATTAAAAAGTAAATTTATATTAATACATAAATTTAAAAGAAAATATTTTTTATATTATATGGATATTTGTAATTTTTACTTTTTATCTGACCAGAATATGCTTGATATTTCTGTTTTTTCTTCTGGTTTTTTTACGTCCAGTGCAGCAAATCCGGATTGCTCCGATGTATTGTTCTGAGTTTTTATAATAAAGGGGATTTTTATTTCTTCTCCCGCCGCGGCATGTAAGGGCGTTTCCATGATAAAGTTGAAGTTTTTGTAGTCCTTCACCGGAGCGAGATCAATATCATCCGGCAGATCGAGATAGCCCATCAGTAATTCAATCGTGGGTGAAAATATTGAAATCTGAATCTTTTTGGAGTTTGCGCTGGTATAAAGGAAGCCGAATTCCAGACCGCTTTCGCTGCCTTCACCTTCTGTGCCGTGTTTGGCTTCGGCGAGCGCTTTAAACACACCGTTGCGCAGTTCCATGTTGAAGGAGGGCGCTTGCAGGGAATAGCCATGGAATGTCATGTTGCCGGCGGTCGTCTGTCCGTACAGTGATCCGATATTCCAGCCCTGACCCGCGAGGCTTATTTCACCATATATGCGGGACAGGAAAATACCATCGATATCACTTTTACCCTGTTCGACATCCAGCGCCAGTTCCCAGCGCCCGTTATCGGGGGAGATATTGCCGCTGACTTTACCTTCCAGCGATAGCTGCTTTTGTACCGATCGGATATCGCCCGTAAGCCGGATCACTTTATTATCGCGGCGCAGCTCCAGATTGGTTTCCAGCCTTATGCCGCCAAGATCACTTGAAAGAACATCCAGCCGGGCTTTGTTTAATACCACCACATCAGCCAGATTTAACAGATGCAAAAAGCCTGCTGAGCTTTCCAGCTTGTTGCTCTCTTTCATTAGACCGGAAAGAGAGATCCGTCCGTCATCTTCCAGCGTGCCGGAGAGGGACAGGTTATCAATCTCAATGCGTTTCAGGCGCTTGCCGTTCATATCAAAGCGGCCCGGCGGCGTGATGCGCACTTCCTTGATACTGCCGAATAGATCGGGGTCAAAACGAATATCACTATAGGTATAGGCTTTGCCGTTTTGGATGCCTGCGGGAACGACGGGGCCAACAAAACCAAGATCTTCGAGCGTTTTGTGGATGATGTGCCGGGCGTGTTCTTCCTGATTTTCGAATCTGCCATACAGCCATAATCCGCCAAGAATTACGGCGGCAATGAGAGCGGCGGTCAGAAACTTTTTTCCCATGCTGTCCACCAGCATAGCGGGAACTGGCAGGACATCAAGAGACTTGCTTAAACGTCAAGATCTTGCGCGAAGGCGGCGTTATCCTGAATGAACTGGAAACGCGGTTCGGCGTTCTTGCCCATCAGGCGTTCGACAAGGTCGTCAATGCCGCTTAGGCGGTCCGGCGCGGCTTCGGCGCTTTCCATGTTCTCACCCAAAGCCATGGTAAATTCCTCAGCCTGGGGCAGGGTTACACGCAATAGAATGCGGGATGCCGGGTTCATGGTGGTGTCCTTCAGCTGCGCGGCGGGCATTTCACCAAGCCCCTTAAAGCGGCTGATGTCAACTTTCTTGCCTTTGAACACGGTGTTCAGAAGTTCGTCCTTATGCGCATCATCGCGGGCGTATTCACTTTGCTTGCCCGTTGAAATCCGGTAGAGCGGCGGCTGGGCGAGGTAAAGATGGCCTTGTTCAATGACATCGCGCATCTGGGTATAGAAGAAGGTGATAAGGAGGGAGGCAATATGCGCGCCGTCTACATCCGCATCGGTCATGATGATGATGCGTTCATAGCGCAGATTATCAAGGTTGAAATCTTTGCCTGCGCCGCAGCCGAGCGCTTGGATAAGGTCCTGCAATTCCGTATTGGCCTGAATTTTATCGCGCGTGGCGCTGACCACGTTCAGGATTTTACCGCGTAAGGGGAGGATAGCCTGCGTTTCCCGGTGGCGGGCCTGCTTGGCGGAACCGCCTGCGGAATCGCCCTCCACGATAAACAGCTCGGTACCTTCCGCATTGGTGCGGGAGCAATCGGCCAGCTTGCCGGGTAGGCGCAGTTTGCGAGTTGCCGTCTTGCGGGCCATGTTGCGTTCATCGCGGCGGCGCAGGCGTTCTTCCGCGCGTTCCGTCAGGACTTCCAGCAGATTGTTGGACGCGGCAGGGTTGTCGGACAGCCAGTGATCAAAATAATCCTTCACCGCCGTATCGACCAGCCGCGTGACTTCGGCGCTGGCCAGCTTTTCCTTGGTCTGGCCCTGGAATTGCGGTTCCCGGATAAAGACGGACAGCATGACGCAGGCACCGTTCATAATGTCATCCGCCGTAATCACCCCGGCTTTCTTATTGCCTGTCATTTCGGCATAGGCGCGAATGCCGCGCGATAGCGCCGTGCGCAGACCCGCCTCATGCGTGCCGCCCAGCGGGGTGGGGATGGTGTTACAGTAAGAATGGCTGAAACCTTCGCCATGTTCGGGCCATGTTACGGCAAATTCCACGCGGCCCGCATTATCAGGCAGGTTAGCCTTGCCATGGAAGCTGGAGGGGGTAAGCGTGGCGCGCCCCTTCATGGCGGTATCTAGATAATCCTTGAGGCCGCCGGGGAAGTGGAGGACTTCCTCCGCCGGGGTGTCGCTGCCTTCTTCGATCAAGGATGGATCGCATTTCCAGCGGATTTCCACGCCGGAATACAGATAAGCCTTGGAACGTGCCATGCGGTAAAGCCAGCTTGGCTTGAAACGGGCTTTATCGCCGAAGATCATGGCATCCGGGTGGAACCAGACGGTTGTGCCGCGGCGGTTGCTGATCGGGCCTAAATTCTCAAGCTTCGTCATCGGCGTGCCGCGGGAGAAGCTTTGCTTATAAAGTGTTTTATCGCGCGCCACTTCAACCCACATGGAATCGGAAAGGGCATTTACAACCGATATCCCCACGCCGTGAAGACCGCCGGATGTCTGATAAGCCTTGCCTTCAAACTTTCCGCCGGAATGCAGCGTGGTCATGATAACTTCCAGCGCTGATTTTCCAGGATATTTCGGGTGTTCATCAACAGGAATACCGCGGCCGTTATCGCGGATCGTCACAGCGTTATCGGCATCCAAAGAAAGCTCAATCCAGTTGGCATGCCCGGCAACGGCTTCATCCATCGAGTTATCAAGAATCTCGCTCGCAAGGTGGTGCAGGGCGCGTTCATCCGTGCCGCCGATATACATACCGGGGCGGCGGCGCACGGGCTCCAGCCCCTCCAGCACCTCAATTGCCGAGGCATCATAACTTTCGGGGGAATCTTTTTGGGCGGTTGAAAATAAATCAGACATGCTCGTTATCGCGCTTGGGCTTAAAATACTTTATACTAACCTTGTGAACCTTAAATCTATCAATAAGGGCGGTATGCGCGATTTATCAAGAATTATCTTTGTTTTGGCACTGGTTTTAACGTTTTTTACCTGTGTTTCGCCGTCATTTGCGGCAGGTAAAACCCGTTATCAGGAAGATGCCGAACGTGAGGCTGCTGAAAAAAGCTGCCAATAAGGAAGCAGGCTGAAAAGGCGAAACAGGCGATTGAAAGTTCGGTTAACCGTGTGGTGGTTTCGGGCGATCCTTCCAAAACTGTATTTGATTTGCTGAGTAACCCGCTGCCGGAGATTGAATTCTTGCCGGAAGAGGAGTTTCTGGCCGCCACGCAGGAAGTTCATGAAACACCCTTTGATGACAAGTTTCTGGAATATGAAGTGCGTCTGCCCAAAGACTGGGTAAAGAAAACCACAGCGGATATTTCAAATCTGGGGGTTAATCAGGATGTGTTGGGCGAGATTGCCGCTTATGTCAGCCCGCCGCGGCTGGAGGATGCCCGCAGTGAATTCAAAGTGCAGTCACTATCCCTCAGCTATGACATCGCGGCGTCACACTGGTTTTTACAGCATGTGCTCAGTAACGCCTATAACCTTGAGGGGATTAAGGAGCATAACGAACGCCGTGTGGAAGCTGTTTATGTGGTCGTGCGCGATGATACCACTTTCGTTGTCCGGGCTGTGGCGATCAAAAACGGCAAGCGTATTATTTTGGCGGAATTCTTTGTACCGCAGGGGCAATGGCAGGATGAACGCGTTCTGGCGGCGCAGGGCATGAGCAGTTTTGATTTGATGAACACGGACAAAAGCTATGTCCAGAAGATTAAAAATTACAAGTTTCTGGATATCGCTGAATTTTCATACCCCGATCGCTGGGAGCTGCGCACCCCCACCATTAAAACAACCGAGCGCATGCAAGCGCGTTTGCTCAACGCCAACCGTGATCTAAAAATCCTGAACGGGCAGATCGAAATTTATGTCGTATCAGCCGGGGTGGTGGAATCGCTGGAGGATGAGCTGTTGAATTTCAAAAAAATCCTGACGCAAAAGGGGCTGCAACTCGGCAAGCTGATCGATGTTTCTCAGGATTTCGGGTTCGATGAAAGCATGAAATTCGGGGTGGTGGAATCATATGTGGCCACGAACGATGATAAAAACTTGCTGGAATATGAGCTGTGGTTGGCTGTCATGGCATCGGAAAGTTATTATTATTTCATTCCCATGGTAACGCCAATGCGGACCGAGGATTTCATGAACTGGTCACGCAACGTGGGTGATTTTAGAATCGTGGTGGCAAATACCAAGCCGATTGTCGACAAGCCGGGGATGGAATCTGAATAGCCCGCTTTCCTGTGCTTGCAGCCTTAACTTGAATAATACATCTTGAATTCGATCGGGTGCGGCATGGTTTCAAACGCCTCAACCTCGCTCATCTTCAAATCGATGTAGGAATCAATCAGCGTTTGCGAGAAAACATCACCCTTCAGCAGGAAATCGTGATCAGCCTTCAGAGCGTCAAGCGCCTGACGCAGCGAACTGCAAACATGCGGAATATTATCTTGCTCGGCCTTTGGCAGGTCATAGAGATTCTGGTCCATCGCCTTGCCGGGGTCAATTTTGTTTTCAATCCCGTCAATCCCGGCCATCAGCATGGCGGCAAAGGCCAGATAGGGATTTGCCAGCGGGTCGGGGAAGCGGACTTCCACACGTTTGGCGTTTTCGGAATGTGCCATGGGAATGCGGCAGGAAGCCGAACGGTTGCGGGCGGAATAAGCCAGCAACACGGGGGCTTCATAGCCCGGCACCAAACGCTTGTATGAATTGGTGGTCGGGTTGGTAAAGGCATTCAGCGCGCGGGCGTGCTTGATAATACCGCCGATGTAATAAAGCGCCGTGTCGGACAGACCCGCATATTTATCGCCCGCGAAGGTTGATTTGCTGCCTTTCCAGACCGACTGATGCACATGCATGCCGGAACCGTTATCGCCGAACATGGGTTTGGGCATGAAGGTCGCGGTCTTGCCGTAGCTATGGGCCACGTTCTGTACCACATGCTTGTAAATCTGAACATTATCCGCGCAATCTACAAGCGTGGAATAGCTGATGCCGATTTCAGATTGCGCAGGTGCCACTTCATGGTGGTGCTTTTCGACCGGCAGCCCCATGGCCTGCATCACGCTTACCATTTCACCGCGAATATCGGAAGAATTGTCTACCGGGCTTTCCGGGAAATATCCGCCCTTGGGCAGTGGGCGATGGCCCATATTGCCGCCCGGGTAAGCTTTGCCGCTGTTGCCGGGAAGCTCCTCTGAATCGATGCTATAACCCACATGCGTTTGTTCGGTGTGGATGCGGACATCTTCGAAAATAAAGAATTCCGGTTCCGGCCCGAAATAGGCGGTATCGCCCAGCCCTGATTTCTTAAGATATTCTTCGGCTGATCTCGCCACGAAGCGCGGATCGCACTCATAAGGCTTACCGGTGGATGGTTCAATCACATCACAGAAAATCTTGATTGTTTTCTGGGCGGCGAAGGGGTCGAAGCAAACCTTGTTAATATCCGGCAGGATACCCATGTCGGATTCATTAATCGCCTTCCATCCGGCAATGGATGACCCGTCAAAGAAAATACCGCGCGCAATCATGTCCTGATCAAAGGTGCGGACATGCTGGGTCGTATGCTGCCACTTGCCGCGCAGATCGGTGAAATTGAAATCAATGTATTGAATGTCGTTATCGGCAATAAATTTTAAAAGATTTGCCGGGGTTTTGAAGGAAAGAGCGCTCATCCTTGATCCTTATTCCCTGTTTCCCTGTTCAGCGGGGGGGAGAGAGTGGGGCGATCGACGGGGCTTGAACCCGCGACAACTCGGACCACAACCGAGTGCTCTACCAACTGAGCTACGACCGCCACATTAAAAATATTTCTGTTTGTATAGTTTTTCGCTAGGCTGTGGTCAAGAGAATTGAGAAGGCTAATTATGGATCTTATCGAGAATATTCCGGGTTTGTGGAAATCAAAATTACCTCGCCCTCATACAGATGATCACAAATATAGCCGGGGAATGGCGCTGATACATGCCGCGCCGGAGTTGACGGGGGCCACCCGCCTTGCCGCGGAAAGCTGCGCCAGAATAGGGGCGGGGATGGTAACGGTGCTGAGCCCGCCCAAGGTTCTGGATGTATACCGCATTGCGCTGCCGCCGCATATCGTGGTGCGTGGTGATATAAAATGGTGGGATGACCGGGTGAATGCGGTGCTATACGGGCCGGGCGGTATGGCGAGCGTTCCACGATTGCGTGATGTACCCACCGTGATCGATGCGGACGGCTTGGGCAGGCTGCCCAAAAAGCTGCATGAGCGCTGTGTCCTGACCCCGCATGAAGGGGAATTTGCTCGTGCCTTTCCTGAAATAAAAGGTTCCCGCGAAGAACGCGCACTGGCTGCCGCACAAAAAACAGGCGCTATCATTGTGTTAAAAGGCGCTGAAACCTTGATAGCCCACCCTGACGGGCGCGTGACGATTAACCGCCATGCCTCGCCCTATCTCGCCACCGCCGGGGCAGGGGACGTTCTGGCCGGTATGATCACGGGCCTGTGTGCCCAGGGCATGGAGCCTTATCTAGCTGCCTGCGCCGCCGTATGGATGCATGGTGATGCCGCAATTAAAATTGGGCCGGGGCTGGTCGCGCCGGATTTGCTGTATTTTCTGAAGTGCAGTAGTGCCCTGTAATAAATTTGCTTGTCACCATTATCCATAATAATGTATCTTATTACCATTGTTATGGGTAAAGGGGTGTCGATATGACCAAAACATCTGTTAAAGAGTATCCTGTTGAGGCTCTCAAAATTCTGGATTGGGTTCGTGATATGGATAGGCGTACGGCTTATACAAGCGAACTGCATATGGCGAGAGGTCTTATTGCTGCCGGTATAATGGATTCTCTGCTCAAATTTCAGAATGCAGATCTGCAGCCGGGCGCGAAGGATATATACGGTCAGGATCTTGTCCGTAATGCTGAAAATCCGCAAACCGTCCTCAAAGCCTATCTCAAAGGCCATATGGGCGGCGTATTTTTGACCGAAGATAATATCGATCAGGTCTTGCTGCCCCTGAATTTATCGGAAGATACTTTTACATCATCGGATAAGTCGATTAAGGGCAATTCCGGGTTTGCACCTTTTGTGACATCGCCCCGGCACCGGGAAAAATAACTATATTGGCGGGTTTAACGAAGGCATGGCTGCCGACAACATGGTTAAGGAAATTATTGAAGAAGCCATCGTTATTGATGCAAAAGCTCTGCCGAAACATTTGCAGGCGCCATATCAGGAAATTCTGGCAGAACACAAGGATGATGCGGGCAATCTAATGCCCGCAGGCAAGCTGCTTTTTATCAAAAGACACGCTTCTTCCATTGAAGACCGCCTGAAGGCCGTTATAAACGGGCAAACAGAGTTTCATAGCAGCCCCGGGATCGGCAGAACATTGTTCAAAGGTGGCATTCTGTTGAATGCTGATACTAACACGTCCTCTTCCTATAAAACGGGAGAATTCAGAAACGTATTCCTGACGGAGGCTCAGTTTGACTCCCTGCTGGCAGATACGCCTTTCGCACGCTTTGAGGCAGATGACGATATGGCGCGTCTGGAATTGCGCCCTGTTGATCCAGCATTGAATGCTGACAGCTTTGATGAGCACGCCATGATCCGGTGTTTAAGCATGGCTGGCGTAATTTTAAGAAAAGTGGAAGGGGCAACGGATAAACCTAAAACACTGTTGTCGCGTTTGGCGAACAGTTTTTCGGGTGGAGCCGCACAGGCTGTGTTACCACAGGCCATGGAAAAGCAGGTAAAGGATATGATCTCGCATTACAATGGTCGTGAATCTGAGCTTTCCCCCGCTATGAAAGCCATTTATGAGGATACCGTTAAACGCATGACTCATGTCATAAATGGTTCATCTCCGGCAGCATCGTCTGTTAGCGCCGATGAAGAGCCGCGCCCGGCGGTGGCAGGATAGGTCTTTATCTGTAAAAGTTGTTGATCTTTTTCTTAACCCGGTGCATGCACCGGGTTAAGTGCATTGGGGGTTATCCGACTGACGCTTCCGGCAACACCGCCGGGGTCAGTTCCTTCGCCGGGTCCAGGGGCAGGCGCCCTTCGACAAGGGCAGCATAATACTGAACCGCTATGGGCAATATTTCATCGTTAAAGTCATAACCGGGATTATGTAGCCCCTGACTGTGGGGGCTTTTGGGGTCGGATGTTTTTTGCCCCACGGCGATATAAGCGCCGGGAACATGTCTTGCCATCGTGCTGAAATCTTCACCGCCCAGCACGGGGTGGAAGGGCAGGACATTATCCTTGCCGAAGACTTTCTGCAGGGCGGCTGCAGCAAACTGTGCTTGCAGCTCGGCATTATTGGTGACATCCGTGCCACGTTTATAATCGATATCGGCGCTGGCGGTTTGCGTGTTTTTACCTTCGCCGATTACGTATGAAGCGGGGATAAGATCGCAGATCTCCCGGAAGGCGTTTTCCACTTCTTCCCGGACTTTTTCATCAAATGTGCGGACTGTGCCGCTGATTGTCACGTTTTCCCCCACTACGTTGCTGCCATCGGAGGAACTTTTGCTGACGCCGGGATGGAAGGACACTTGAGCGCCTTGCGCCCTGTGTTTGTTCATCAGTTCCTCAATGGCGGTTGTGATGCGCGCGGCAACAAAGACCGGGTTAATGACGGAATCAGGAAAGCCGGGGTGACCGGATACGCCCTGAACCTTGATGCTGTAACGGTCAACCGAGGCCATAACAGGGCCGGCAGACACCAGAGCCTGCCCCAGTTTTGCACCCGGCCAGTTGTGAATGGCATAGACTTCATCGCACGGGAAGCGTTCGAACAGGCCTTCTTCGATCATGCGGTCGGCCCCGCGCCCGCCTTCTTCTGCGGGTTGGAAAATCAAATGGATGGTGCCGTCAAAATCGCGCGTATCGTTAAAATATTTGGCAGCGCCGAGCAGCGCGGCGGTATGACCGTCATGACCGCAGCCATGCATCTTGCCGGGGATTTTGGAGGCCCATGGCTGGCCTGATTGTTCGGCGATATCAAGCGCATCCATATCGGCGCGCAGACCAATCGTTTTGCCGGAACCGTTTCCCTTGCCGCGAATGGTCGCTACAATGCCCGTTTCCGCAATACCACTTTCAAAGGGAATACCCCATTCTGTAAGTTTGTCTGCGACCAGCCGGGCTGCGAAATGTTCTTCGTATTTCGTGCCGGGGTTTTGGTGCAGCAGGTGACGCCATTCCGTCATGTCTTTGTGAAGGGCCTTGATAGCGGGAGCTATATTCATGTCTGAGCTGTCTTTCTTTTTATTCCCTGTATCATATAGGGATATAGTTAGTTTTAATGAGCCGGGCAGGGTTAGCGCAAGTTTTTTGTAAAACTCTGGACAAAACCACGGATAACCGATAGAAAACGCATTCTCGGGATGTGTATTTCCGGGGGCGGCGGCTGTGGCGAAATTGGCAGACGCACCAGATTTAGGTTCTGGCGGGGCAACCCGTGGGGGTTCAAGTCCCTCCAGCCGCACCATTAATATTATGTATTGATAGAGAATAGAGCGAAAAACATGCAAGCAGTTGTATTGAAAGAACAAGGCCTGAGCCGTGAAATCGAAGTAACCGTTACGGCTAAAGAAATTGATGAGCGCGTGAACGCCCGTCTGCTGGAAGTTGTAAAAACAATCCAGCTTCCCGGCTTCCGTAAAGGTAAGGTTCCGATGAGCATCGCCAAGCAGAAATATGGCCGTGCCGTTATGGGCGAGGTTCTGGAACTTGCTGTGAACGAGACCACCGACAAGGTGATGAAGGACAAGGGCATCAAGCCCGCGATGCAGCCGAAAATCGAAGTAAAAGAATTCGATGAAGGCAAAGACCTTAAATACAGCATCGCTGTTGAAATTCTGCCTGAAATCAAGGTGAAGGATTTCAAAGGCCTGAAGCTGACGAAGCAAGTGGCATCGCCTGACAAGAAGGCGGTTGAGGAATCCCTCGACCGTATTGCCGCCGGTAACACCACCAGCGAAGCCATCACGGAAAAGCGTGCTTCCAAGAAAGATGATATTCTGTTGATCGACTTCCATGGTCGCACGGCTGATGACAACAAAGAACACCCCGGCATGCATGCGCATGGTCACCAGTTGAAACTGGGTTCCGGTCAGTTCATCCCCGGTTTTGAAGAGCAGTTGATTGGCAAGAAAGCCGGCGAGAAGGTAGAAGTGAAAGTAAGCTTCCCCGAAGCCTATCACGCTGCCGAACTGGCGGGTCGCGATGCGATTTTCGATGTGGAAATCCATGAGATCCGTGCCGAGAAAAAAGGCGCGGTGGATGATGAGCTTGCCAAACGCCTTGGCATGAAAGATGTTGATGCGCTTAAAAAGGCCGTGGAAGAGCAGCTGCAAAAAGACCTCGATGGCCACAGCCGCCTGAAGCTGAAAAAAGACCTGCTCGACAAGCTGGATGACATGCACAAATTCGATGTGCCGCCCGGCATGCTGGATCTGGAGCACAAGACGATTGTGCGTCAGGTCGAGATGGAGCAGGAATATTCAGGCTCCAAAGAAAAACTGTCCGAAGCCGATAAGAAAGAGCTTCTGGATATTGCGGGCCGCCGCGTGCGTCTGGGCCTTATTCTGGCTGAAATCGGCAACAGCAACAAAATCACCGTGAATGATGCTGAGCTGCAACGCGCCGTGATTTCCGAGGCCCAGCGTTACCGTGGTCAGGAAAAGGAAGTATTCGACTACTATTCCCAAAACCGTCAGGCGCTGGAATCTCTCCGCGCCCCGATCTTCGAGGACAAGGTTGTGGATTTCATTCTTGAACTGGCTGACATCACCGAGAAAAAGGTGAGCGTGGATGAGCTGACAGCTGATGATGAAGAGGCTGCTGCGCCGAAGAAAGAGGCTAAAAAATCTGAAGCCAAGAAAGAGGGCGGCGAAAAGAAAAAGGCGCCAGCCAAGAAGAAATGATCTAAATTTTACGCAATGCACAAAAGGCCGCTGGGGAAATCCTGAGCGGCCTTTTTAACATCCTCTTGAAACGGGGCGGATAGCGCGATACCTTGGTAGGGTAATTGATTCCTACCTACCACCTTCAAGAATAGAGATCTCATGACCGAACGCGACCCGTTAGAAGTTTACAACAACTACCTTGTTCCTACTGTTATCGAACAGACAAACCGCGGTGAGCGCGCCTTTGATATTTATTCGCGCCTTTTGAAGGAGCGCATTATTTTCCTGACCGGGGAAGTTAATGACCATGTATCGTCCCTGATCTGTGCCCAGCTTTTGTTTCTGGAATCAGAAAACCCGAAGAAAGAAATTTCTTTCTACATCAACTCACCCGGTGGTGTTGTGACTGCGGGGCTCGCAATGTACGACACGATGCAATACATCAAGCCCCCGGTGGCGACTGTGTGTATTGGTCAGGCAGCCTCTGCCGGCTCCCTATTGCTGATGGCGGGGGAAGCAGGCAAGCGTTATTCCTTGCCGAACTCCCGTATCATGATCCACCAGCCCTCCGGCGGTGCGCGCGGGCAGGCAACGGACATCGAAATTCAGGCTCAAGAAATTCTGCGCCTGCGTAAGATGTTGAACGACCTGTATGTTAAGCACACAGGTCAGAAGCTGACAGCTATCGAGAAGGGTATGGAGCGCGATAACTTCATGGGCCCGAAAGAAGCCAAAGCCTTTGGTTTGATCGACCACGTGGTTGAACGTCACCCGGATGCTTTGGGTGATGCCGGCGATGATAAGAAAAAATAAACCTTTTGAACATAGAATAAGCTGACTTGATTTTTGACAAGTTAGCATCAAGGTTATTGGTGTACCTTGCTTAAAAGTACTTGAGGGCTTTAAATCCGCGGCTTTTAGGGGTATGCTGAAAAACGATCTATATCTGAAAGTGACGGTTATTCTATGTTTGGTTTATCTTCTGACTCTCCCGAAACCTATGCTGTGCTGCCGCTGCGCGATATTGTCGTGTTCCCCGGCATGATTGTGCCTTTGTTTGTGGGGCGCGAAAAATCAGTGCAGGCGCTGGAACATGTTGTTCACGGCAATAAAAAGATTCTGCTGATTACGCAGAAATCAGCGTCGGAAGATGATCCTGATGTGAAGGATCTGTATGAGGTCGGCACGATCGGTACGATCCTGCAACTCCTGAAACTTCCCGACGGCACGGTCAAAGTGCTGGTTGAGGGCGGCGAACGCGTTAAGATCACAAAATATAAAAAAGATCACGGTTTCCTTGAGGCTGAGACTCAAGCAATGAAAGATACATCCCCCGTGACGGAGGATGTGGAAGCGCTGGCGCGCGCCGTGATGGCGCAGTTTGAGCAATATGTGAAGCTGACAAAAAAATTCCGCCGGAAGTTATTCTCTCCGTGAACCAGATTGAAGAGCCCGCGAAGATGGCGGATACCATAGCCTCGCATCTTGCGATCAAGCTGGAGCAAAAACAGGAATTGCTGGAAGTGCCGACAGCCGCCGAGCGTTTGGAAAAAATCTTCGGTTTCATGGAAGGTGAGATCGGCGTTCTGCAGGTGGAAAAACGCATTCGTAATCGCGTTAAACGCCAGATGGAAAAGACTCAGCGCGATTATTATTTGAACGAACAAATGAAAGCCATCCAGAAAGAGCTGAATGAGGGCGAGGATGGCACCGATGAAATTGGCGAGCTTGAGAAAAAGCTGGAAGCTTTGAAGCTGCCGAAAGAGGCGCGCGAAAAGGCCGCGGCGGAAGTGAAGAAGCTGCGCCAGATGAGCCCGATGTCCGCCGAAGCGACCGTTGTGCGTAATTATCTGGACTGGATTATTTCTGTGCCGTGGAACAAGCGCAGCCGCGTGAAGAAAGACATCAAGCTCGCCAAGAAAATTCTGGATACCGAACATTACGGTCTGGAGAAGGTAAAAGAGCGCATTCTGGAATACCTGGCTGTGCAACAGCGATCCAATAAGGTGAAGGGGCCGATCCTGTGCCTCGTGGGTCCGCCCGGCGTGGGGAAAACATCCCTCGGTCAATCTATCGCCAAAGCCGTGAACCGTAATTTCGTGCGTATGTCGCTGGGCGGCGTGCGTGATGAAAGCGAAATCCGTGGGCATCGCCGCACTTATATCGGCGCTTTGCCTGGTAAAATCATTCAAGGCATGAAGAAGGCGAAGTCTTCAAACCCCTTCTTCCTGCTGGATGAGATCGATAAGCTTTCGAATGATTGGCGCGGCGATCCGTCCTCCGCTTTGCTGGAGGTGCTGGACCCCGAGCAGAACGACAAATTCAACGACCATTATCTGGAGCTTGATTACGACCTGTCGGACGTGATGTTCGTTTGCACGGCGAATAATCTTCAGAACATGCAAAGACCGCTGCTTGACCGGATGGAGATCATCCGCCTGTCCGGCTACACGGAAGATGAAAAGGTTGAGATTGCCAAGCGTCACCTGCTGAGTAAGCAGATGAAAGCGGCAGGTCTTAAGAAGAATGAATTTATCATTAGTGATAAAGCTATTCGTGATCTGATCCGTTTCTACACCCGCGAAGCCGGTGTGCGGAATCTGGAGCGCGAGCTTGCCAATCTCTGCCGCAAGGCGATTAAAGAGATCCTGATGAAGGGCAAAACGAAAATATCGATCACGCCCAAGAATCTGGGGCAATACGCTGGTATCCAGAAATTCAGCACGCGTGAGATCGATGATGATGACCGCGTAGGTGTCGTGAACGGTCTTTCATACTCTGAAGTCGGCGGGTCGATCCTTGCGATTGAATCTGTCGGCATGCAAGGGAAAGACGGCAAGGTTTCCATGACCGGTAACCTGAAGGATGTGATGAAAGAATCCATCACTGTGGCCGAGATGCTGATCAAATCACGCGCCCCGCAGCTGGGCATTGAGTATGACAAGCTGAAGGAAATGCAAATCCACGTACACGTGCCGGAAGGTGCGGTGCCCAAGGACGGGCCTTCGGCCGGGGCGGCGATGGTGACATCGATCGTGTCATGCCTCACTGGCATCCCCGTGCATAACGATCTCGCTATGACGGGAGAAGTGAATCTGCGCGGGAAGGTGACAGAGATTGGCGGTCTGAAGGAAAAACTTCTAGGGGCTATCCGCGGCGGTATTAAGAAGGTATTGATCCCTGAAGATAACGTCAAAGACCTTGAGGAGATTCCCAAGAACGTAAAAGCGGCCCTCGAAATTGTTGCGGTGCGCAACATCGAAGAGGTGCTGAGTCACGCACTCACTGAGGGTTTGTGCCCTATTACGGAAAAGAAAACCGCAGAAATCGGCGAAATTTTACAAAAAAACGCAGAAAATAGCGGTGAAGACGTGATTCATCATTGAATTGGGCCTGAAAATCACGTATAAGATTCTCTGTGAATGGGGGACTGTAAGGGTCTTAGGGGTATTTCCTTAAGAAATTAGGGGTTTTCATTCATGTGTCTTCTCAAAGTTTTTTGAAGGGCACTCATTCTTAACCAAACTCTAAAAAGAGGTTATTTCCTATGAACAAACAAGATCTTATCTCTAAAGTTGCTGACAAAGCAGACATCTCCAAAGCAAAAGCGGCTCTGGCTGTTGATGCTGTTATCGAAGCTATCAAAGGCTCCCTGAAAAAAGGCGATGATGTTCGTCTGGTTGGCTTTGGTACTTTCTCTGTTGCCAAGCGCGCAGCGACAACTGGCCGTAACCCACGTACGGGCGAGCCGATCAAGA
>JAJOJU010000034.1 GCA_021208265.1 Alphaproteobacteria bacterium
GAACCGGTGCCCTCATTAAGGCACGCCCAACATATAGAGCAGATCATCGTCAACCTTATTCAAAATGCGTGCTACGTGCTCACAGATAATTCACAGGCGATAACATGCTGTCTGAGCGAATCTGAAGACGGTAAGTATGTCGTATTTTCCATAGAAGACGAAGGCTGCGGCATGAGCCCCGCTGTAAAAAAGAAAGCGTTTGAAGCATTTTACACTACCCGTAAAAACGGCACGGGATTGGGGCTGTCAATCGTTGCGGGCATTGTTAAAGAACACCGTGGGCACTATGTTGTAGATTCTGTTGAAGGGGAAGGCACGTGTATCAGGATATTTTTCCCCAAGGAGACATTATGACATCAATCCTTCTGATAGATGACGAAAGAGACTGGCTTGTCTCTTTCAGACGGACGCTTTTGCAGTATGACGTGACCTCATCTGATAAGATCCGCACGGCTCAAAGCGAGGATGAAGTTTTTAACATTTTAAAGCAAGCGGATATCGGATCTTGTTTTTCTGGATTTAATGCTTGGCGATATATCCGGAAAAGATGTACTGCACAGGATCAAACAGAAATATCCCCGGCTGAGGATAATTTTGAACGGCGGCTTGAATGAAACCGATCTGATCAAAACCGAACTTACCCGCTTTGATGGTGCCATGATCGGCCGGGAAGCTTACCAAAACCCTTACTTTCTGGCGGATCTGGAACGCGAAGTCTATGGCGCACTGCAAACACGCAGCCGTCATGAAATAGCACATCTCATGGCCGATTACGCAGAACGGCAGAATGAGCTTTACGGCACACCCGTAAAATCCATCACGCGCCATATTCTGGGCCTGTTCCATGGAGAAAGCGGCGCTAAAGACTGGAAACGCACCCTCAGCACGCTGCCCTATGAAGAGGGTGCCGGGCCGGACGTTATTATGAAAGCGCTGGAATCTGTGGATAAGGCTCGGGAAAAACACAGAATCGTGGCATAATTCCAGCTATGGAATGGAGCCCTTTCACTGTGGAAGAAACGCAGGCTTTCCTGAACCGCGTGCAAAGTCCTTTTTTACCGGGGATCTTTGTCGTTGAAACCACAGAAATCAGCTATAAACCGCTGCCTTTTTTTCAAAATACACGGCATATCGTCCTTGAAAATCTGGCCGTCGCTCCGCCTTTATCGCTCGAATACCTGATGCGAGGCGATGATATTTTTTATCTGGATGGCAGCGATGCCCCTCTCAAAGCCTTATGCGAAAAAGGGGCCCTTATTTTAAAGGCCGAAACCGTTGTCGATTATCTGGAGTTCCATTGCGCCGTTGTCGTTGAGCGCCCTGATGACATCCTTCTCTTCAGGCCCTCTCCTGCTTTGCGGCGCTTTAAAGATCCTGTGCACTACCTCGATTTTCAGTTCGATCAAAATAACTTCGGGGAACATGATATCACGGTAAACATGAGGCCCGACAAAGGTTTCACTGTCCATGCCGCCTTTGTTTTTGATGGAAAAATAGACCCGGCAACGGCCCATATCAGCACAAATGGCGATATCACCATCAACCGACGGGAAGGAATATAACCTTCCATGATCGACTACACGCACCCTCACGCTGAAAAAATCCATCAGGAAACACTGAGTATCCTACAGCATGCGCCCAGTGCGGCACGTCTTCTGGAACAAGCCCCCCTTCCCCCCGGGGCCCTCCGGATATTCAAAACCCTCTATCCCCGGATATTCGTGCCTGATGAGCAGAGCCTCTATATCGGCCTTCCCGCCACGCAGGATTACACCGATATCGAGCAAGTCATAGACCTTGCTGCCGCCCTCCTTGAACTGAAAGCAAAGCGTGAGGGAATGAAGCGCCCGGATCAAGCTCTGGATCAGGAAGAATCCCTGCAAAAACAGCACCTTATAAATCTGGATCTGATACTGCACACTTTTGCCATCGTGCAAGAGCTTGAGGATGCGGGATACAAGGCTGTTGATTGCATCCGTAAACAAGGCTTGGCGCCCTTACCGCGCGTGGTCGCGGCAAGTTGAATATTCAGAATATATTAAGATTTACTGGGATATGCTGGCATCATGACGCTACATTCACCGTTTTCCGGTGGCGCCAAGCCACCGCGCCCGGTTCACCTGCCACCTTTTGTCGGCGGATCTGCACCGCGCCCTGCTCCACGTCCGGCACCCCGGTAATCATTTCCGCTCTATCTGGAAACTTTCCCCGCAGCCGCAACGTCCTATCTCATTGGGATTACTGAATATAAACTTGCTATTCCCAAGGCTATCAACAGTATAATCCACAGTCGTACCAAACAGCATCCAACTCTGCGTTTTAGGGATATAAAGTTTTACGCCCTGCGCCTCGATAATATCGTCGCCTGCACCATCATCCCCCGGCTTCATGTAATCCATCACATAGGAATTACCTGAACAGCCTGTGGCTTTCACAGAAAGACGTACCCCCGCTGTGCCTTCCGGCGCCTTATTCAGAAGAGTTTCAATCTGTTTTGCGGCATTTTCTGTGATTGTTATGGGCGTCATACCATCACCTAATAGAACATGTTTAATTGCATTTTCGCTGTTTCCGCCATTTTTGACGGATCCCACGGTGGATCCCAGATAACTTCCACATCCACCTGCCCCACATTTTCGATGGGCATGATGGCATCCTTGATCCAGCCGGGCATTTCCTGCGCCACCGGGCAGCCCGGCGATGTTAAGGTCATAGTGACAGAAACATCACGAACCCCTTGTTCCTCTGCATGAATCTTAACGCCGTAAATCAGGCCTAGCTCGTAAATATTCACAGGAATTTCCGGATCGTAAATTTCCTTGAGCGCAGCCTTTACCTTAGGCCAAAGAGCATCACCTTCCGGAAACGCGCCGTCTTCCTGCGCCATAGGAGGCTCCGCCAGCTCGTCATAGACTTCCGTACCGCCGACTGAATTCTCCACCATCTCTTTTGAAGCCACGTGTTTCATCGCTAAACTCAAAACAATTCCTTCACTTTCAGTATACCATCAATCAAACGATCTATGTCGCTTTCATTGCTGTACAAGGCAATAGACGCCCGCACAGTGCCTTCTATTCCCAGATACTCCATCAGCGGCATCGCACAGTGATGCCCGGTGCGAACAGCAATCCCCATCTGATCCAATACCATCGCCACGTCACTGGAATGGATATTATCCATAGAAAAACTCACAACAGAAGCCTTATCGGGAGCGGTACCATAGATCGTTACGCCATCAATATTGCCAAGTCTTTCCATGGCATAGCTAAGCAATTTCTGCTCATGTTCCATCAACTTATCCACAGGCAGAGAGGCCATATAATCCACAGCCGCGCCAAGCCCTAAAATTTCGGCAATGGCGGGTGTTCCTGCTTCAAATTTATACGGCGCCTCTCTGTATTTTGTTCCGGAAAAGCTAACAGTTTCAATCATATCGCCGCCCCCTTGGTAGGGAGGCATGGACTCCAGTACATCATAACGACCATAAAGCACGCCCACACCCGTCGGCCCGTAAAGCTTATGCCCTGTGAACACATAAAAATCACAGCCCAAACCCTGCACATCGACAGGCCCATGGACAATTCCTTGCGCGCCATCCACCAATACTTTGATGTCAGAGTTATGGGCTTTGGCGAGCGCCGTCATCTCCTTCACCGGGTTAATGGTGCCCAGAACGTTGGATACATGGGTTATGGCCACCAGCCGCGTTTTCTCATTCAAGGCGGCCCTATAGGCGTCCATATCCAGCACCCCATGCGCATCAATGGGGATCACGCGGATCTCAATCCCGATCTGATCTTTCAGTATCTGCCAAGGCACGATATTGGCGTGGTGTTCCATCACACTCAAAACCACCTCATCCCCAGCCTTAAGAAAGCTGCGGCCCCAGCTTTGAGCAACGAGGTTAATCCCTTCCGTCGCATTCCGGGTAAAAATGATTTCCTTCCCTGATACCGCCCCGATAAACTTTGCCACGCGCACTCGCACATTTTCAAACTTCTCAGTTAAATCCTGAGAATAACGGTATAACCCTCTATGAATATTAGCATATCCGGATTCATAAGCGGCACGTACAGCATCAATGACGCAAGCAGGTTTCTGCGCACTGGCGGCGCTATCCAGAAAAACGAGCGGCTTGCTATTCATCTTTTCCCGTAATGCGGGGAAATCGTCACGGCATTTTGTTATGTCGAATGTCTGAGCCATTTTGAGCATTGCTATAACACGCTGTTGAGCCAATCGGAGGATTTAGCAGCCACGGCTTCGCGCAGCTTTTCATCCACAATCTTGTCCACGACTTCATCCACAAAGGCCTGAATCAGCAGCAAGCGGGCTTCTTTTTCTGATAACCCCCGTGAGCGGAGATAAAATAACGGCTCGTCATCCAGCTGCCCGGTCGTGGCACCATGCGAACATTTAACGTCATCGGCATAAATTTCGAGTTCGGGCTTCGTATCCATTTCAGCTTTCGGGGAAAGCAACAAAGCGTTCGAGAGCTGATAACCATCGGTTTTCTGGGCTTCTTGGTGCACATACACCTTGCCCTGAAAAACGCCATGCGCTTCGTCATCCAATATTGACCGATAAAACTGGTTAGATTGGCAATGCGGCGCTTTGTGCTCGATCAATATCGTTGTATCGCCGTGTTGCTTGTTTTTCAGCAGATTCAAGCCATTTAAATGGATTTCCGCCCCGGGCCCGTTCAGAACACCGTGGATTTCATGGCGTGTCAGCTTACCGCCGAGATTTAAGGTGAAACTATCGTAATGCGCATCGCGACCTAACGAGATATTTGAAAAGGTCGTATTCACGGCATCAACACTATCTTCCTGAATGCGGATGTGAACAAAGCGGGCATTGTCTTTTAAGTCAAACTCCGCAGCCGCGTTCATCCAGTAAGCCCCCTCGCCCGTGCAGCGCTCTATCAAAATCAGGCTTGCGCCCTCTTCCAGAGTGACTTTCAGCGTGGGGACGTACAGACCTTTATGCAATCCTGTCCACAGGATATCCACAGGCTGTTCACAGACTTCTCCCCGGTTTTTGTGGATAACGATGTTTTCCGACGGTTTTTCTTCCAGATCGGCAGGCATCGCGCGCGGCAAATTGGTGTATTTCCAGCGCTCTTCCTTGGGTGTCGGCAGATTATCGAGGGCTAAAGCTTGGGCTTTCACGCGGCATTCTCCAGAAATTCGGCGTAACCCTTTTCTTCCAGCTCATGCGCCAGTTCCGGCCCGCCGGTTTTAACGATACGCCCTTGGCCAGCACATGCACGACATCGGGCTTGATGTAATCAAGCAGGCGCTGATAGTGCGTGATGACAAGAAAGCTGCGCTCAGGCGAACGCAGGGCGTTCACGCCATCCGCCACGATTTTGAGGGCGTCGATATCAAGGCCGCTATCGGTTTCGTCAAGAACGCAGAGCTTGGGCTCCAGCATCGCCATTTGCAGCACTTCATTGCGCTTTTTCTCGCCGCCCGAAAGCCGACATTCACGGCGCGCTTCATCATCTCATCCGAAATACCAAGCTTGGCGCAGGTGGATTTGATGAGCTTTAACATGCCCAGCGCATCAATCTCATCCTGCCCCCGCTGCTTGCGGATGGCGTTGATGGATGTTTTGAGGAAGGTGCTCATATTCACCCCCGGGATTTCAACCGGATACTGGAAGGCGAGGAAGATGCCCGCCGCAGCACGCTCTTCCGGCGCGAGGTCAAGGATGTCCTTCCCATCCAGCGTGACAGAACCTTCCGTCACCTCATAATCCTCCCTTCCGGCGAGAACGTAAGACAGCGTGGATTTACCCGAGCCGTTCGGCCCCATAATCGCATGCACCTGCCCCGCAGGCACATCCAGTGAAATGCCTTTGAGGATTTCTTTATCGCCCTCATCAGTGGTGATGGAGGCATGGAGGTTAGTTATTTTGAGCATTTTTTTCTTCTTTTTCTTTTAATTTTTCAGACAACTTCACTAGAAGATATCCCGGCGCTACCCAAGCAAGGCCAATAATACCAGCAGTATAAATATTGATTTGCGCCCGAATATAGCTAAAACCTAAAACATCAAAGCCAAACAAAGCGAATAGCATTAAAATAAAAAAACTCGCCCCGCCGAAGAGTGCCAAGAAATTTCCGATATAGTTTAACCGCTTAACCAACTGATCCCTCCAGACTGATCCCCACCAGCTTCTGCGCCTCGACGGCGAATTCCATGGGCAGGTGTTGCAGGACTTCGCGGGCGAAACCGTTGACGATGAGGGCTACGGCCTCTTCCTCGGACAGGCCGCGCTGCGTGCAGTAGAACATCTGGTCTTCCGAAATTTTGCTGGTGGTGGCTTCATGCTCCAGATGCGCGGTGTTGTTGCGGCTTTCGATATAGGGCACGGTGTGCGCGCCGCAGTTATTGCCGATCAGCAAACTATCGCACTGAGTGAAATTCCGCGCCCCTTCCGCACCGGGGAGAATTTTCACAAGGCCGCGGTAGGTCTGGTCCGAATGCCCGGCGGCGATGCCTTTGGCGACAATCCGGCTGCGCGTGTTCTTGCCGATATGGATCATCTTGGTGCCGGTATCGGCCTGCTGTTTGCCGTTGGTGATGGCGACGGAGTAAAATTCGCCCTGGCTGTTATCGCCCTTCAAAATGCAGCTCGGGTATTTCCACGTGATGGCGGAGCCGGTTTCGACCTGCGTCCAGCTGATTTTGGAATTGCGGCCTTCGCACAAGCCCCGCTTGGTCACAAAATTATAGATGCCGCCCGCGCCGGTTTCAAAGTCGCCGGGGAACCAGTTTTGCACGGTGGAGTATTTTACTTCAGCATCGTCATGGGCAACGAGTTCCACGACAGCCGCGTGAAGCTGGCGCGTATCGCGCATCGGGGCGGTGCAGCCTTCGAGGTAGCTCACATACGCGCCTTTATCGGCGATGATGAGGGTGCGTTCGAACTGGCCCGTGTTAAGCTCGTTAATGCGGAAATAGGTCGAAAGCTCCATCGGACAGCGCACGCCGGGCGGGATGTAGACGAAGGATCCATCGGTAAACACAGCGCTGTTCAGGCAGGCGTGTTTGTTATCGCCGGGCGGCACGACGGAGCCGATATATTTCTTCACCAGTTCCGGGTGTTCCTTGATGGCCTCGGATATGGAACAGAAGATCACGCCTGCTTCCGCCAGCTTGCCCTTGAAGGTGGTGGCGACAGAAACAGAGTCAAACACGGCATCGACCGCCACGCCCGCCAGCATTTCCTGTTCGCGCAGGGGGATGCCGAGCTTTTCATAGGTTTTTAAAATCTCAGGATCAACCTCATCCAAAGATTTAGGTTTATCCGCCATGCTTTTGGGAGCGCTGTAATAATAGGCATCCTGATAATCGATTTTGGGGTAATCCACCTTCGCCCATTCAGGCTCAGGCATTTCAAGCCAGCGGCGATAGGCTTTGAGGCGCCATTCCAGCATCCATTCCGGTTCACCCTTTTTGGCGGAGATAAAGCGGACGATGTCTTCCGAAAGGCCTTTGGGGGCTTTGTCGGATTCAATGTCGGTTACGAAACCGGCGGAATATTTCCCGGCCATGTCCGCAACGGTGGCGATGGTTTGTTCAGAAACGCCGCTCATGTGCCTCTTCTTCCTTATTCTTTAATGCCGTGCAAAAGGGTGTACGTGTCATATCGGCAAGGCTTACGCTCTCCAGCGCCGTACGTATGGCGATGTTCACGCCGTCCCATCTGCCATGTACGGAGCAGGACTTCGCCAGCCCGCAATCGTCTTTACCACCGCTTACACAAGCTGTCAGTGATACAGGGCCATCCACCGCCGCAATAACATCCGCCACCGCGATGCGGCTTAACGAGCGTGCCAGAACATACCCGCCCTGCGCACCACGCGTGGCAGTAACAACCTTGCCTTTGGCGAGCAGCTTTAATACCTTTGCGACCGTTGGCTCCGGCAGGCGCGTGGCAGTAGATAAGCCGACAGCCGTTGCACGTTCAACCTCATCCATCGAGGACAGCACTACAACTGCGTAATCCGCCAGTTTTGAAATTTTCAGCATGCTCTTGCGAACCGTTCTTAATTAGTACAAATTTCGTACTGATTATATGGCACCGGACGCTATGGATTTCAAGGGAATTCTTATTTCAGGGCTTTAAAAACAATGTCTTTGTTCTTATCTTCGGCATCGTTGAGGTGCCAGGCATTGCGGGCAAGGAAGACCGGGTCGCCGTCGTGATCGTTGGCAACGGCACTGCGGTTTTTATCAATGAAATCCTTAAGCGCTGCCGGATTATCAGAATATAGCCAGCGGGCGGTATAAAGCTCGGTCTGTTCGAACTTCACGGGGATTTCATATTCCGTACGTATACGGTCACGCAGCACTTCAAATTGCAGACCGCCGACGACGCCCACCACCCAGTCAGCCCCTAACATGGGTTTGAAGACGCGCGCTGCGCCTTCTTCCGCCAGTTGCTCGAGCGCTTGCCCAGATGCTTGGCTTTGAGGGGGTCTTCGGGGCGCTGGCTTTTTGCATGAGTTCGGGAGCGAAGGATGGGATATCAGAAAAGACGAGATCCTCGCCCTCGCTAAACCCGTCACCAATCCGCAAGCCACCGTAATTGGGGAGGCCGATGATATCGCCGGGGAAAGCTTCTTCCGCCATCTCGCGGTCTTGCGCGAAGAACATTTGCGGGGAATGGATAATCTGGAATTTGCCGGAGCGGATGTGTTTCAGCTTCATCCCGCGCTTGAATTTGCCGGAACAGATGCGGGCGAAGGCCATGCGGTCGCGGTGCTTCGGGTCCATATTTGCCTGAATTTTGAAAATGAAGGCGGTGACTTTCGTTTCATCCGGCTGAATCAGACGGCTCTCGGTTTTCTGAGGGCGTGGCGATGGCGCAAATGCACCGATACCACCCAGCAATTCCCGCACGCCGAAATTGTTCACGGCAGAACCGAAATATACGGGCGTCAGCGTGCCTTGCAGGTAAGCCTCACGGTCAAACGCCGGGCACAGGCCACGCACCATTTCAACATCTTCGCGCAATTTGGCAAGCTGATCGGCAGGCAGCAATTTATCAAGTTGCGGGTCATCAAGCCCGGAACAGGCGATGCTATCCACCAGCGCCTCACCTTTGGTGCGGTCAAACAGGATCAGGCTGTCATTCAGCAGATCGTAACAGCCCTTAAAGTCGCGCCCGGAGCCGATAGGCCAGCTGGCAGGGGTTACATCAAGCGCCAGTTTCTTTTCAATTTCATCCAGCAGATCAAACGGGTCAAGCCCGTCACGGTCCATCTTGTTAATAAACGTGATGATCGGCATATCGCGCAGGCGGCAGACCTCGAACAGCTTATAGGTCTGCGCTTCAATACCTTTGGCGCAATCGAGCACCATGATGGCGCTATCGACAGCCGTTAGCACGCGGTAGGTATCTTCCGAAAAATCTTCGTGGCCGGGTGTATCCAAGAGGTTATAGGTCGTACCTTTATTTTCGAAGGTCATGACGGAGGAGGCCACGGAAATCCCCCGTTCCTGCTCCACCTTCATCCAGTCGGACCGCGCACGGCGGCGGTCACCTTTGGCCTTTACAGCACCCGCAAGCTCAATCGCGCCCCCGAACAGCAGCAGCTTTTCGGTCAGTGTCGTTTTACCGGCATCCGGGTGCGAGATAATCGCGAAGGTACGACGATTCTGAATGATCTCTTTTAAACTCATGGCGTTGTTTAAGCATAAACCACCAAAAAAGAACAATATTTTTTAAAAGTTTGCATTGCAGCATGAGTTCCTTAAAATGGACAGCGAACGGAAACTAAAACCACTACGGAGAACCAGATATGCCTCGTGAGAACATGACCCCTTTGGGGCCAGACAACAAGTACGCATCCTTTTTAAAGAATAAATTCAAACTCAGCGCCGATCAGATTATCGGTGTTTCTGAAGGCCCGGTTACGGTTTACAATCAGGGCCGAGCATCCCAAATGAACATGGTTATCGTTGAACTTACCAAATGTGATCCGATGAAAATCCCCGAGATGCAAATGGCACTGGGAAAACAATATACCCGGTTGGGTGTGCCCACAAAGCTGATTAATTTGAAGTTTGATGAACGCATCCCGGCTGATCGCAATAATGATCCGCAACCGGACCCCGCCAACATCTAGATCAACTCAAACGCATTTTTCATGGCGCGGTCCTCGATCTCTATAACCCAGAGATCGGGGTCCCGCTGCTTGGAGCGCTCGATCCAGGCATCAGCATCCACTTCGGAGACGATCTCTTCCTGCAGAGCTGGCGCCCATTCCAGTTTATCTTCCAGATAATTGCGCTGCTGGGTCAATAAACGGCAGTTACCATCCAACGCATTTAATTTAACCACAATAAGACCTGACGCATAATTGCCGCGCTGCAAGATGTAAAACGCTTGCCCACGGGTGGTCAGGTCTTTTAGCGTAGCTTCTATAACAAGGCCGATCTGCATAATGTTCAGCCTATATAAAAAATAAATGAACAGGAAGATAGCATGAAAATACAGATTTCTTATGAAGGGATTCGCTTACAGGAACAGCTCCGCAGCCTGCAAGCCGCCTTTAATGATGGCGCTCTGGGCCGGGTGGTACAGTCGCCGGGGAAAACCATTGCCGTAGAGGCCGTTCCAGGTGATGAACAGACCATCATCAACATCCTGCGCAGAGCAGGACGCGATGCGGGATTTATCATCCTGCAGGATGATGAGAGCTTCTGTGACCTAGGCACAAAACGCTATCGCGCCCTGTCGCTTGAACATTAAGAATATTAGTGAATACGGGTTTCATTAACCCATCGCTCGACAGTGAGCGATGCGTTATGCATGGAATCTTCCGGGTGGTGATAACGGTAAACACGCACAGCCGCATCCATAGCCACATGAGCTGGAACATCATCAAGCAAGCGGTAGGCCTGCATCACGGCTTTATAACAAGCGCAATCCGCAGGGGCTTTTACACCGTTTTCAAATGTAATTTCACACATGATTACTTCTTCAGTTTCTTGCCGTAGAGCTCCAGACGGTGGTCAATCAGCTCATACCCCAGTTCGCGGGCGATTTTTTCTTTAAGCACTTCAAGCTCACTATTCTGGAATTCGATAACCTTACCGGTTTCAAGATCGATCAGGTGATGATGGTGATCCCAGTTAAGTTCATAACGGGAATAACCTTCCTGAAACTCATGACGGATCACAAGATCAAGTTCATCCAGCAGGCTCAGCGTACGGTACACGGTAGCAATGCTAATGGAATCATCAAGCTTTTTAGCGCGTTCGTAAACATCTTCCACCGAAGGGTGGTCGGCTGAATCCCCCAAGACCTGAAGGATCGTTTTACGCTGGCCCGTCATACGCAGGCCAGCTTCGGCGCATCTTTTTTCCAGTGAAGTCATCAGGTGTTTCCTTTTACATTTTAAGTCAAAGGAAAGATACGACTACTCCGCCAGATGTGCAAGGTTTGAGTTCTCATCGCCCGGCAAAACAGGCTTGGGCTTTTTGTGAACAACGCGTTCAGACGGCAGGCGCACGATAACGATAGTCCCCTGCCCCGTATCGGATTCCACTTCCAGCGTGCCGTCATGAAGATCCACCATCGCCTTGGCAAGCGGCAATCCCAATCCGGTGCCTTGCTGCGAACTGTTTTCAGGGCGGTCAGACACCTGCCCGAACGGCTCCAGCGCCTGTTTGATTTTTTCCTTGGGGATACCTACGCCGCGGTCAACCACCCGGCAAACCAGATCGCCCGTTTCAGCCAGCATGGCGGTAACATCAACCTTGCAACCGGCATGGGAAAATTTAAGCGCGTTTGTTACCAGATTGATAAACACCTGACGCAGCAATCGCTGGTCTGCCACAAGATTCGGCAGGCGGTCTTCAATCTCGGTATGGATGGTAATGTTATTACCAAAGGCGCGGGATGCCATCATGCGCGTGACCGATTCAATCAGGTTACGCAAATCAACTTCGCTTTCATCCAGTTCGATCCGCCCGGCTTCGATCTTGGACATATCGAGAACCTCATTGATAATCTCCAGCAAATGTTTGCCGCTATTGGATATATCTTCCAGATATTCCGCATATTTCGGATGCCCCAGCGCGCCGAAGGTTTCCTTCACCATCATATCCGAAAAGCCGATAATGGCATTCAGCGGCGTGCGAAGTTCATGCGACATATTGGCAAGGAACGCAGATTTCGCACGGTTGGCGGTGTCTGCCTGATCTTTCGCAATACGCAGCGATATCTCCATCTGCTTCCTGAGCGTAATATCCATCACCGTTGTTACCTGAAAACGCCTGCGGTGGGAAAGCTCCAGTGTTGCCGTTGTAAACAGCGCATTGGCGATACCGCCATCTTTACGGATCAGTTTCATTTCACCGGATGTCCGCACCCCGGTCTTGATGAATTCTTCGTGGTTTTTCTTGGCGGCTTCGCGCTCATCCGGCGTCACCAGGCTTGAAACTTCCGCACTGATAAGTTCTTCCCGCTGCCAGCCATAGGCCCGCACGAAGGCATCATTCACCCGCACAATACGGGAATTTGAATCCGTCACAACGATACCGATTTCGGAAACATCGAAAACGGATGTCAGAAGCGATATGGCGTCATCACGTTCCCGCTGCAGAACAGATTGATCGGCGATGTCCGGCTGCCCCAGAACGTCCAGATATTCCACATCCCCCGTATCATTCAAAATGGGGCTAATCAGAAAGCTGTATACCCGCATGTTACCCGGCACACCGGGCAAGGCCTGAATGGTCACAACCTTTTTACGGGCGGCGCAGACTTCGAATGTCTGCTCAAATTGCAGAACATTTTCATCATCCATAAATTCCTTGATGTCATTCCCGACCACTTGTTCATAGGTACGGCCAAAATATTCCAGCGCCGGCGCATTCACCTCAATCGCCTTATAAGCCCCTTCCGCCGAGGGCTTGATAATCAGTCGCGGCACAGGCATGTGCGCGAAAAGCTTCTGATGATCTATGCTGTTCTGTACCATGTGTTATTCAGGTTAATTGCTTGTCTCGATGAATTTTTGCAAGGGGCTGATCTCGAAATACTCCAGAACGGTTCCGGTAGAATTCTTCATATTATCAAGGTCATCATTCAAATTACGGAGCATCTCGTCCACATCCTGCTCCGGCACGGGCTCGGCAATACAGCAGGAAAGGGTAAGCGGCACCTTGCGCCCACCCAGCTTTAGAATCTCCTCGCGCTCTTCCAGAAGCTCCTTCAGGCGTTCCAACGCCGAGATACCGCCGCTCATATCCGCTTGACGCAGGCACAGTGCGAATTTATCCTCCTGCGTGCGGTAAGCATCATCGAATGTCCGCAAACTCTGCTTCATCAGCGATGCCACCAGCTTTAAATACTCGCGCGCTCGGCAACCGAGTACTCACGGATAATTTCTTCATATTGATCAATACGTGTCATGGCGACGGTGAATGATTTACCGGAGCGCTCCAGACGGTCCAATTCTTTTTTCAAGTCCTTACGCAGCTGGCGCCAGTTACGCACACCGGTCAGCGCGTCCAGCCCGCCATCTTCAAGAATAGAGTCATGCTCATAGGCCCTTACCTGAGAACAAAACTGTAAATGAAGGGTATTTAGTTTTTCAAAATCATCTGCCGAAATCGCACGGCGCGATGATGCCGCGCCGCCGATAAGCCTCTCGGCCTCTTCATGCAATTGATAATATATCTTTTGCAAGGCATCCAGCGCCGGGCGGTCAACGAATTCCTTATTCTGAGCTTTATGAAACCAGGCATGGAATGATGCCAGACGCTCTACCGCCCCAGGCGGGTAGGCTTGCGGATATAAAAGCTGTTTCTGCAAAGTATTATACCAATCGAGGTGATCCCCCAAAACAGGCATAATATCGTTCAGATTCTCGGTAGCGTTATATTCCAATGGCATAAGGTAAAATCCTTAAAAAGAGAGTTCTCCGCCTCTAGAGTATACGCGAAAGATTGACCGTTGGTTAACGGGTTTTTATTTACCGAGCCACTCTTTTTCAAGCGCATCCAGAGTACCCGCCCGAATGGCCGCCCGAACCTCACGCATCAGGCGGTTGATAACAGCTACGTTATGCTGGGCCAATATCTGCATACCTAGAATTTCGTCCGCTTTAAACAAGTGATGGATGTAAGCTTTGGAAAAATAGTTGGAGCATGACAAATCCATCGATGGATCAAGCGGCTCCGGGTCATCGCGGTAACGGGCGTTCTTGATGTTGATTGTCTCACCACGCACGCCTTTTATGTAAGCCGCACCATGGCGGGCCAAACGAGTTGGGATCACGCAATCGAAGGTATCAATCCCATAGCGCACAAACCGGAACACATCCTTAATCTGCCCGATACCAAGGAAATGCGTGGGCCGCGTCAGATCAAGCCCGTCCATGCTCCATTCCACGGCGTTCGTCATTTCCTCATCCGTGCCGCCCAGACAACCGCCCACGGCATTGCCGAAATAGGGGCGATCCTTAATATAGGCAGCGCTGTAACGGCGTAAATCCTCATACACCCCGCCCTGCACAATACCGTAAAGCGCCTGCGTTCCCTTATGATGGCGCTCGAACTCAGTCAGGCAGCGGTCACCCCAACGCATGGAGCGTTCCATAGAGCGCGCGGTGTAATCCTTCGTCACGTGATAGGGCGTACATTCATCAAACTGCATGAACAGATCAGCGCCCAATTTGACCTGAATTTCGGTGGAGCTTTCGGGTGTGAGCTTTATTTTTTCGCCGGAAACGTAGGAACGGAACGTACAGCCCTCTTCCGTTATCTCCATCAGGGAATTCTTACCCTCTTCCACCTTTTGTTTCTTGCCTTTGATTTCATTGGCGAAGATCCCATCCCCCATGGAAAAAACCTGAAAGCCGCCGGAATCAGTCAGCATTGGGCCGTCCCAGCCGGTGAATTTATGAAGCCCGCCCATCTTTTGAATGAGATCAGCCCCCGGCTGAAGCATCAAATGATAGGTATTGGCGAGGATGATATCCGTCTGCGCTTCGCGCATCTGGGTGGGTGACAAGGCTTTGATGGCGGCCTTGGTGCCGCAGAAAATGTAATTCGGTGTTTCGATAGTTCCATGCGGCGTGGTCAGGATACCCGTCTTGGCACGGGATTTTGAATCCTGATACGTAATCTCGAAATTAAAATTCGGATAAGTGAGCATTTCTTTATTTTGCCAATAAAAAAGCCCGCCGGGGCGGGCCTTTCGCATTAATCTACAGAATTACTTCTTGGCAGATGCTGCTTCGATCTGTGATTTGTATATACGCAGAGCCGGATCCAGCTTGGTTTTGGCCGTACCCATGATAAAGGCATCAAAACCGCCTTTATGCTCAACCGTGCGCAGGCCCGCAGCGCTGGCGCGTACACGCACCCATTTTTGAAGGGATTCACTGAACAGGGACGTATCGCTCAAATTCGGGAGAAAACGGCGGCGTGTTCTGTTCAAAGCGTGGGACACATTGTTCCCGCTCATCGGTTCTTTTCCGGTAATCATGCAACGGCGGCTCATGGCGCGGTTCCTTCTATTAAATAAAGTAATAATTATCCTAAGGCTCAAGGGTATACTGCACCCCGCCCCCGAAAGTCAAGCACTATGGAATAATATTCAGCATACCGCTTCTTCCGGCCCATATATAGCAGCCCAAAAGGGTTACAAGCCAGAAAATACAAGCGATCATGACAATAAAAAGCCCGCGCTTTAAATGATGATAATCCACCTTCGCACTGGCCTTGGACGGCCCCGCCCAGACATTCTTTAGCGCAGATCCGTTTAAATCCTTCACCGGCCCACCAAGTGAGACATTCAGCGCATAAGCCATCACGCTCAGCGGCAACCCGCCTTGCGCGTAAGGCGCGGCATTTTTAAAGGAAAACCATGAAATCACGCTACGCCCTATTCCTGCCGCGGGTGTAATAATACTGGCAAGGGTCAATAAAAACCCGGCGAAAATAGAAGGCACAAAACCCAGAGCTTTCTCCAGCCCCGATGGCACAGCCCCAAAGCCCTTAGAAAAACCATCTTTACCAAACCGCCATGCCAGCGCTGCCAAAGCGCTATAGGTAAAAACAAACGGTAACCCACCAATGAGATACCACAAAACCGGTGCCACCAGCCCCTTATCAAACGCGCGCGCTGCCAGAGCCAACCCGGCGCGCGTAATGCCGTAATTATCCGTTGAATTGAGATTGGCCCGTGTTGTCTGAGCAATCACATAGTAAACCCCTTTTTCAGAACCCGGTTTTTCCAATACACCATACAACTTCATGAGCGATTTCCATAGCGCACCACCACTTAAGCAAAGCGATACGAACAATATCTCCGGCAGGGCATAAACCGGGTAGATTTGCGTAAAAATCTCCGCCGCGCGCCCCAAAGACACAGCTATCAAAACCACAAAACAGGTCAGCATAAACCCACGAAAAACAAGATCGGCCCTTAGACGGTGCGGATTTCCCAGTTTATCCCCTACCCTGCCGAACAGGAAAGATACGCCCTGCCACAGCAACGGCTGGGCGTTACCACGAAACGGCCCCGTAAAGAAACCCAAGCCCATAACAATAAAAATGGCGCACACGGCAAACGGTATCCGGGCGGGGTTAAATATCCTTGTATGAATATCAGCAAGAAGAGAGGGTAAATCGGCAGCAATATCCAGCATAACGAGAACCTTGGTTAAGGAAAATCTTATATAAGTGCAAAAAACTATGACTTCGTGTAAGGTAGCACTAGATTGTATCATACAACATAATTTTGAGGGATACCCCTTTGCTTTACCATTTCTATGATCTCCAGCACGCGATGCTGACCCCTCTGCGCTATCAGGCGGAAATTGCGCGTAATTTTTACCGCAGCCCCTGGAACCCCTTGTCCTATACACAAGCCGGTCGTACATTGGGCGCACAGGCTGAAATGCTGGAACGCGTCACGCGCCGCTTCGGCAAACCCGAATTCATGCTGCCGGAAACGGAAATCGGCGGAAAAAAAGTAGCGGTTACGGAAGAACGCGTTGTTGAACGGCCTTTTTGTGACCTGATCCACTTCAAACGCAAAATAAAACGTAAAGACCCCAAGGTTTTAATCGCTGCGCCGATGTCGGGGCATTATGCCACGCTGCTGCGCGGCACGGTGGAAGCCCTGCTGCCCCACCACGAAGTTTATATCACTGACTGGAAAGACTCCCGTCAGGTGCCGTTAAAGGAAGGCCGATTTAATCTGGATGATTATATTGCCCATATCCGTGATTTTCTGATCCTGCTGGGTCCGGACGTACACGTGATTGCCGTATGCCAGCCAACCGTTCCGGTTTTCGCTGCCGTATCTCTACTGGCGAGTGAGAAAAACGGCAGGCAGCCCCTCACCATGACTATGATGGGCGGCCCGGTTGATACGCGCGTTTCAAAAACAGAAGTCACAGAACTGGCGGAAACCCACCCGATGAGCTGGTTTGAGCGTATCGCCATACATACCGTGCCGTTCTATTACCCCGGCGGTTTCCGTAAGGTTTACCCCGGCTTCTTGCAACTGGGCGGCTTTATGTCGATGAATATCGACCGCCATGTGGGTTCCTACATGAAATTTTTCCATCATCTGGTAGCGGGCGATGGCGATTCCGCTGATGCACATCGCACGTTTTATAATGAATACCTATCCGTTATGGATATTCCGGCAGAGTTTTACCTGCAAACCGTGGAGACAGTATTCCAGAAACAACTGCTGCCGCGCGGACGTATGATCTGGACAGACCCGGAGACAGGCGATGAACATGCCGTGCGCCCTCAGGATATTGAAAAGACAGCACTCCTGACCATTGAGGGGGAGCTTGATGATATCTCGGCCCGCGGACAGACCACCGCCGCGCACGAGCTATGCTACAGCCTTGGACAAAAAAAGCAGTTCCACCACTTCCAGCTGGAATGCGGTCACTATGGTATTTTCAACGGCTCAAAATGGCGCACGCAGATTATGCCGCGTATCCGCCACTTTATACGACAGTTTGATACCAATAAATGCAGTCCAATTCCTCCGGAGGACTTAAAGAAAATACCTGATATCACACCGGAGCGCTTCAACCACGACAAGCATGGAATCGTCGCGATCCGCCGCTGGTTGAAGGAAAATCGTCCGCAAAGCTACAAGGCCGCTGACCCGTACCGCACAAACGGGACTATCTGCAAACCCTAGATTACAAATCACTATGACCGTTATTGCACCGCAACACCGCAGTGCAGCAACGATATTTCTGGCATCCTCTCCCTTTTTTGCGGCTTAATTAGAAAAAGATAATAATAAAAAAGCAGGGATGGATATCGCTCTTGAGCACGCCGGGATTCACACAAACATTCGCCAATTTTTTCAGCTCCCATAAGCTGGGGCTGGCCCTATCCGGTGGCGGTGCATGGGGCGCTTTTACCGCCGGATCATTGCAGGCTCTCATCGAAGCAGGAATCATCAAAGACAAAAATCTGGCTGCCATATCAGGCACCAGCGCCGGTGCTTTTAAACGGCTCTATCCTCAGCTATGCCGCCAATACGGGCAGCGTCAAAGAAAGCACCGGGCCTGCTTAAAAAAGCATGGGACCTAGTCGCACAATATGGTGAACGGGCCGGCCTCCACATGATGCCCACCGATCTGGGCGAACAATTTCCTAACCTGAATTCTGAACTCCTGAAACAAGGCAAGATGGCACTCAAATTCTGGCAGGATTGGGGCTTCACCTCTCAGCCCGGTGCCTTGCGCCAGCAGGTTGAATCCGTTCTCGGCACGGATTGGAAAGCCATACAAAATGGGCATGTTAAAACTTATGTCGGCACGGTTCAGGTTTCAAAAGATGGCGGCAAGAAAGATATTCTGGGTCACAAAACTTTTTCCAACAAAGATTTATCCCCGCCTGTTATTGCCGCTTCCGGCACTTTGATCGGCAAAACAGAAATCGCCAATGATTACTATGTTGATGGGGCCTATCTTAAAAACCCATCCATGGATGAGTTGGACACAAACGATGTCACCGACATCATCGCGATTGTTCTCTACCCTCAACCACAGGGGCCCGTTACCCCGAAACATGAAGATGATATCCGCCCGGAGAGAACTGAGTTTATTGGCCCTGAAGTATACCAACATCTGGCGTGGCTGCATGAAAACACCAATAAACGCATTCACGTGATTGCCATGCCACACGATGCGCACTGGAATGAAACAAGCAAGATGAATATCTCCCGCAAATGGATCGGTGACCTTTACAAACTGGGTTACGAAGAAACCCAAAAGTGGATTGCCCAAAACTCTCACAAGATCGGCAAGGAAAGCAGCTTTAATCCCAAAATTGCCTGCGGCAAGGCTCCATGCTCGTCATGCAACACAGCGCTGGAATGTGAAGTCGCTTAAACGGCTTACCCCATAAATTAAAATAATATTGCGTAATGTTTTGCATTGCACAAACATTATTGCTGGTGGAGTCCGGTTTTTATTGTTTACGATCCCTCTAAATTCGAGAATCAAATTTTCCGAGTTGAGTAAGGGAACAGAGCATTATGATACTGGTAGAAAACACCATCAAGCAGGCTACACAAAAAGACCCTGCAGCCTTTTTAAAATTATATGACCAGATTGAGCAGCAAGCCGACCTTGTTCGCACAGCCTGGAACACGCAAGCCAATGGGCATGATATGATGGCCACTGGTATTGAATTGCTTCGCTCCACCCCCGCTTACGCCACACTTAAATCAATGGGTTACATGCCGTGGGATGTCTTTATTGCTGAAGGCCAGAGGATGAATGCGGCGAATGCCAAATTCCTGCGCCACCTATCTCACCCTTACGAAAATGTGCCTTATGACTGGAGCGATTTTACAATCAATCGTGAGCCAACGGACGTGCAGGAACTTACTGTTCTGGATGAGCCTTTTTTCCGTGTGGACCATATGGCCCGCCGCACACCGGACGGAGAACCTTTAAACCGTAAAGATCCTAAGGTAATCGTGTTTGTACCTGCTTCCGGGCATGGGCCTTCGTTGCTTGAAGAAACCGTCCAAAAACTGGCACGGGATCATGAAGTCTATGTGGCTTACCAAAAGAACGCACGGCATATTCCGGCATCTTTAGGCACATTCGGGTTTGACGATATGGTCGATTGTTTCATTCGCACCAACGAAGCCGTTACACGCCACGATCCCTATGGCGACGGCAGTGGTGCAGGCCAGCGGGCCAATAATCTGCCGGTGTGCCAACCCGGCCCCGGCGTTCTGGCTGCGACTGCTTTCATGTCACAGGATAATAACCCTGCAACCCCTCAAAGCATTGTGGCGCTGGCCAGCCCCATGGATACCTCTATTGCTCCGCAATCCACCAACGAATATGCCCATGCCCATTCATTGGATTGGTTCCGTAATTCGGTTATCTTTCCGGTCCACTCCGGCAACAAGGGCGAAGGCCGCAAGGTATATCCGGGTCATATCCAGCGTCTGGCCTTCCTGTTTAAAAACCCGGCCAGCACCAAAAACCATATGGAGCGTTTCCAGCAATTCTATAAAGACCTGATGGATGGCAATCATGACGCCGTGGAAAAGAAGGTCGATTTCGACAAGAAATTCTTCTTCGATATCATGGATATGGATGAGGCGATGTATCTGGATACCATCCGCATCATCTTCAAAGATAACCTTATCGCCAAAGGGGAATACACCCATAAAAACCGCGGCAAGCTGGATCTTGCTAGCATCCGTAATACCTTCATCCACGCGGCTGATGGCACGCAAGATGATATCTGCGGCTACGATCCCAAGCTTGGTTATGGTCAAACAGGCGCCCTTTTAAAGCTTACACCTAACGTGCCGGAAACCATGAAGAGTCATGATTCTTTCAAGGCCGGGCATTATATGTTCTCCGGCTCAGCATGGCAGAAACAGGTGGGCGCATGGACAGCGGAGCGCGTCCGCCTGAGCGATAATCAGCAAACATGGTCACCGATTGCACAGGAAAACCATGCCCCAGCCAACGATACAGGACTTGCCCCGAAGCTTCAGAGAGCCTAGATTAAAGGGACAATGCACCCTCATCTGGTTATCAAACATTCCACCCGTGCGCGGCGTCTGGCTTTACGGCTCGACCCGGCGGAGCGTGTTGTCCGCCTTACCGTTCCACGCGGCATCAGCCTCAAGAAAGCGCAGGACTTTGTTTATGACCACATGGACTGGATCGACGAGAAGATCGCCGCCCTGCCCCCGGCCATGCCTTACGAACACGGGCGAACAATCCCCCTACTGGGGCAAGACCGCTTGCTGGAGATCATAGAGCCAGTTAGGGGCAGCCGCACAAAAATTGAATTACTGCCGGATTCCTTACACGTACAAACACTGCTGGAAAACCCATCCGCACGTATTGAACGCTTCATCAAAAACCTTGCCTTGGAAAACCTGACAGCTCTCTCCCACGAAAAAGCAGCGCTGATAGACAAAAAAATTAAGGCGGTTACCGTGCGGGACACGAAAAGCCGCTGGGGGTCATGCGCACATGACGGCGCCCTTTCCTATTCATGGCGGTTGATATTCGCCCCGCGCCTGGCGATGGATTATGTGGTGGCGCATGAAATCGCGCATCTGGTTCACCTCAACCACAGCCGTGCATTCTGGGATGTTTGCCGCGACCTGTCAGAAGATTATGTCGAAGGCGAATACTGGATGCGCAATCACGGCCATGAATTAATGAGATACGGAGTCTCAGACCCGGGCGAGATAATCCAGCGCGCCTTGTAAAATTATCTGCGCCGCCAGCCTGTCGATAAGCCCACTGGCCTTGGCATTCCGGCGCGTTGATTTTTTTTCCACAAATTCACCCACAAAGTCTTCCACCGAAACTGTGGATAACCTTTCATCCCAGAGCGCGATCCATGGGTCATTCCCCAAAGCCTTATGAAATTCAATGGAAAAATCGCGGATTGATTGCGCGCGCGGGCCTTCGCTGCCATCCATGTTAACGGGGATACCGACCACAAATCCGCCGATGTCATATTCAGCAATCAGCTTTTTCAACGCCTCAACATCCTTGGTAAATTTCGTGCGGGAAAGCGTATGCAGCGGCGTGGCAATGCCCATACCGGCATGCGCCAGTGCGAGGCCAATCGTCTTTTTACCCACATCCAACCCCAGCAAAGAGGCTTCTTTCGGGCAAATGGCGGCAATATCTTTTAACAAACCAACTGGCATGGCTTCATTCTATTGCGAAAAACACTTGGTGTCTCGCCCTCTTTGTGGTTAAAAATCACTGATAACAGGATACAAATTATGAGCATAGATAAAGATACCGTTAGAAAAGTTGCCAATCTCGCCCGCATCGAAGTAAGCGAAGCGCTGCTGGAAAAGACCACAGCCAAAATGGCCAGCACACTGACATGGGTTGAACAGCTGAATGAGGTGGATACGGATAATATCGAACCCCAATCCAGCGTGATGGACTTGCCGCCGCACTGGCGTGAAGATGTCGTAACCGATGGCGGCATCCAGGAAAAGATTCTGGCCAATGCGCCAGAAGCCACACAAGGTTACTTTGTTGTCCCCAAGGTGGTGGAATAAGATATGTCCGATAATCTCAAAAACCTTGAAACCCTGAATAAAATCGCCCCGGTTATTTTGCTCGCCGACATCTCTGCCGCAGGCGGTATCTGGTATTTCCGTGAAGAAATTTTACCTGACGACATGCTCTGGGTGGCGGCACCTGTTGCTATTGCCCTGATGTTTGGGGCGCTCGCCGCTTATTTTGTTCTGCAATCCATCGGCAATAAAGCCAATCGAAAGTAAGTAAAAACGATGACAAACCTGACGCATCTTACCATCGCCGAAGCCCTAAAAGGCCTTGAGAGCAAGGAATATACAGCCAAAGAGCTAACCCAGGCCCATATTGACGCCGGCACGCAAGCTGAAAATTTAAACGCGTACGTCACGTACACCCCGGAACTGGCACTGACGCAGGCCGATGAATCAGATAAACGCCGCGCGGCCGGGAGTGCCGGAAAGCTGGACGGCATCCCGCTCGCCATTAAAGATCTGTACTGCACCAAGGGCATACGCACGACCGCCTGCAGCAAGATTCTTGATAACTTCGTGCCGGAATATGAATCGACCGTTACCCAAAACCTGCTGAATGAAGGCGCTGTTTTCCTCGGCAAGGTTTCTACGGATGAATTTGCCATGGGCTCCACCAACGCCTCCAGCGCACACGGCCCGGTGATCAGCCCGTGGAAGCGAAACGGTGATAATACAAATCTTGTGCCCGGCGGTTCTTCCGGCGGATCGGCAGCAGCTGTTGCCGGGCGCATTGCCTTGGGCGCTACGGGAACGGATACGGGCGGATCGATCCGCATGCCGTCTGCTTATTGCGGTATCACGGGGATTAAACCCACATACGGGCGTTGTTCCCGCTGGGGTATTATTGCCTATGCATCCTCCTTCGATCAAGCCGGGCCGATTGCACGATCAGTCGAAGATTGCGCGCTGATGCTGAACGTGATGGCGGGTTATGATGAAAAAGATTCAACATCTGCCAACCAGCCCGTGCCTGATTTCACCGCCCTGCTGGGTCAGGATTTGAAAGGCAAACGGATTGGTATCCCCAAGGAATACCGCTCGGAAGGGCTTTCCCCTGAAATCGCCGATCTCTGGGATCAAGGCGCCAAATGGCTGGAGCAAGCTGGTGCGGAAGTGGTTGAGGTCAGCCTGCCCCACACGAAATATGCGCTCGCCACCTATTACATTCTTGTACCGGCTGAGGCCTCCTCCAACCTCGCGCGCTATGACGGGCTTCGTTACGGTGTGCGTGTCGATGAAGGTGGCAATCTGAACGACATGTACAAGAAATCCCGCGCCGCGGGTTTGGGGAAGAAGTCACGCGCCGTATTCTGATCGGTACATACGTGCTTTCCGCCGGATATTACGATGCCTACTACATCAAAGCCCAAAAAGTGCGCCGCCTGATCACGCAGGATTTCCAAAAAGCGTTCGAAACATGCGATGCGCTTTTAACCCCGGCTACCCCCACCCCGGCTTTTCCGATTGGCCAGGATGATGATGATCCTGTGACGATGTACTTAAACGATATCTTCACTGTAACGGCAAACCTCGCGGGCATTCCGGGCATGAGCGTGCCTGCCGGGCTTAGCAGCGATGGACTGCCGCTCGGCCTTCAGCTTCTGGGTAAACCCTGGGATGAAGCAGGCTTGCTGCAAATCGGCAGCACACTGGAAGCACAAGCTAAATTTAGCGCCATGCCGGAACTTGTCCTGAAAAAAGCAGCTTGATCTTAAGCAACCGTGTAATAGGGCTCTCTCACACGCTCTTCAAAAATGTAAGGTGTGTGACCGGACTCTTCGAAATCAACATTGCAGAAAACAACTGGCTGGTTTTTTACAATCGAAGCCCCCTCGGCCCCGCATGTCTCAAAAACGATGTCTATCTGTTTACTAAAATCCAGCACCCGACTTTCTTGATGATCAAATAAGTTAATCAAGATCATAGATTCAGAACCTTGGCGCAAAAGCTCAAGCCTGTGCCTCCCTTCGAGCAGGCATATATCACCTTCTTCATTCACATAGAAAGATGCCATCAAGTGTAAGTCATTATTTGCTCTAAATGCTTTTGCACATGCACGAACCTGTTGCCTATTTATATGATGATCAGCTTTCATTGTTTTCATTTTCTCCAAAAGCCTCTCTTTATCAACGGCGACAACAATTCCTTTGGGCTTATCACTATCAAATATAAAACCTCTTCTGCCATCGTTTGGCTTCATCTGTTCTTGCAATATCTGGTTGCTTGCTATGCGGGCTTCATTAAACCGCCTTGTCGCGCGGCTTTGAGCAGGCTCAAAAAAATTCAGCTACCCGCTGAGCCAGTTGATTGAAATACGATAGTTTTGAAATGCCCGTCATTTGTTAATATATTACATGTTATTGCCATTAAGCGCATCAATAATTTTTCATAACAGAAAGGCAAGCATGGAACTAATTCGGCTATGTATGACGCTGTTAATACTGTTTTCAACGGTTACAGCAACTTTAGCGCAAGATGCTCTGTTTACCGTGCCGGAGGCTGACCCTATGGCACGCATCCTGACACCTGAAAAAACTGATCTTACGCCGCGTACAGGCCCAGAAGCGCTGGATCTATATTTAAGAAACTGTTCTGCAGTAGAACACCCAACGTTGGATGAAGAACGGCATCTGGGCCAGTGTCTCTGCACAGCGTCACTCATGAAAGACCGCTTCAGTGAAGCCGATACCGTAAGCATGTTCGGTAATACGCTAAAATCTCAAAAACTGAGGGATGATGCCTTGAAACGCGCCTTTGCCCCCTGCATGGCTGATACGATAAATGACCTTACCCTTTCGGAATGTAATAGCGGTGGGCAGATGGATACACTTCACTATCAGAATGATGTCTGCGCCTGTTACGCACAATCCATGCGCGCCACGCTTTCAAAAAAAGCGGAATGGATGGCTGATGAATATATCAGCTATTACAAATCATACGCACCCGACCCTCTGGCATTTTATATGAACAGCCCCCGGCTGGAGGAAGATATGACGTATAACTTCCGTAAATGCCTTGGGTGGTACGAAACAGGGCGAAAAAACAACGCACGCTAAAGGCTGGACAAGCCTTGTACGGCTTATTATTGTGACGCGGGTATTGAAAGGAATTTTAAAATGGCACAACTGGCAACCGGCCGTACAGGCGAATGGGAAATCGTGATCGGGATGGAAGTCCACGCGCAAGTGATCGCGAACTCCAAACTGTTCTCAGGTTCCGCCACGGCCTTCGGCGGTGAAGCGAATAATCAGGTGTCCTTCGTGGATGCCGCCATGCCGGGCATGCTGCCTGTACTAAATCGCAAATGCGTGGAACAAGCCATAAGAACAGGACTCGGCCTCAATGCCGTCATCAATAACCGTTCGATCTTTGCACGAAAAAACTATTTCTATGCCGACCTGCCGCAGGGCTACCAGATTTCCCAATACGAACACCCGATCGTGGGTAAGGGCGTGATAGAGATTGACCTCGAAGACGGCACCACGAAGGAAATCGGCATCACCCGCCTGCATCTGGAACAGGACGCCGGGAAGTCGATGCACGACCAGCACCCGACCAAATCATATGTAGACTTAAATCGTTCCGGCTGCGCACTGATGGAGATTGTGTCCGAACCCGATATTCGCGGCGCAGATGAGGCCGTGGCGTATCTCGCCAAACTGCGGATGATCCTGCAATATTTGGGCACGTGTAATGGGAACATGGAAGAAGGGTCCATGCGGGCTGACGTCAACGTATCCGTCCGTAAACCCGGCGATGAATTAGGCACACGTGCAGAGATCAAAAACGTGAACTCCCTCAAGGCCGTACAAATGGCGATTGATTACGAAGTATCCCGCCAGATCGAATTGATCGAAGACGGCGGCGCGGTGGATCAGGAAACCCGCCTGTGGGACCCGGCCAAGGGCGTTACACGCTCCATGCGATCCAAGGAAGATGCGCATGATTACCGCTATTTTCCCGACCCGGATCTGCTGCCGCTGGAGGTTGCCAATGACTGGATCGAGGAAGTGCGCGGCACACTGCCGGAACTCCCAGACCAGAAAAAGCACCGCTTCATGAAAGATTACGGCCTTAGCTTGTACGATTCATCCGTACTGATCGCCGAACGCGAACGCGCCGATTATTTTGAAACCGCTGCCAAGGGACGCGATGCCAAGCTGACCGCCAACTGGGTGATTAACGAGCTTCTGGGTATCCTGAATAAAAACGATAAAGACCTAAGCGAGAGCCCGATTGCGGCAGAACAGCTGGGCGGTATGATTGCACTTATTTCTGATGACACGATCTCCGGCAAAATCGCTAAGGATGTTTTCGCCATCATGTATGAAACCGGGAAGGATGCTGCCGCTATCGTTGAAGAAAAAGGCCTGAAACAGGTCACCGACACTGGCGCCATTGAAAAAATTGTCGATGAAGTGATCGCCGAAAACCCGGATAACGTTGCCGCCTATAAGTCAGGCAAAGACAAATTGTTCGGCTTCTTCGTGGGGCAAGTCATGAAGAAGATGCAGGGCAAAGCTAACCCCGAAGCGGTGAACAAGCTGCTGAAGGACAAGCTGTCTTAAATCCCTAACCTTCAATATAATCCAGATCCGTATGGAATGTTTCCTTGAGGCTGAGCAGGGAAACAAAGGCCAGCACGACCACGCTTAACACCACAATCGTTCCGGCGAACAAAACGCCCGTCATCGGGATCAGCGCATGAAACGCCATAGTAATGGGAATGGTGGATGCCCGCACCATATTGGGCACGGTCGTGGCGGCGGTGGCGCGGATATTGGTACCGAACTGTTCCGCCCCCAGCTGGATAAACATGGCCCAGAAACCAATGGCAAAGCCCAGCAGCAGGCATAGCCCGTAATACATAAACAGCGATGAGCCCGCGAGCGTGATGTATAAAAACACCGATGCCGTGGTCAGCGCCAGACTGACCATGATCGATCTCCGGCGGCTTTGCAGGTACTGGCTAAGCAGGCCGCTAAACGCATCCCCCGCCATCAGCCCCGCGTAGCAAAACAACACCGGCGGTCCCGGCGGAAGGCAGCTCCACCATGCCGAAGGCCTTCCCGAATTCCGGAGCAAAGGTAACGAACAACCCCACCACGGCCCAGATCGGCGCGCCCACAAGAATAATCGCCAGATAGCGGCGGAATCGCGAAAAATTGGTAAACAGCATCAGGAAATTCGCGCGGGGCTTCACTCGTGGAAACCTTCTTGAACAACCCCGATTCCGTCACGTTCAAACGCAGCACCAGCAAGGCAAGCCCCATGACGCCGCCAATGATATAAGCTGTGCGCCAGTCCGTCAGCTCCGCCACCAGCGCCGCCAGCACAGCCCCGCCCACACCGATGGAGGCAATAAAGGTCGTGCCCAGCCCCCGGTACTTACGGGGTATCAATTCGGATGCCAAAGTAATCCCCGCGCCCAGCTCCCCCGGCCAGACCAATCCCGGCGATAAAGCGCAGCACGGCATAACTATGAACATCCTGCACAAAGCCGTTGGCGATATTGGCGAGCGAATATGTGAGGATCGAACCGAACAGCACGGATACCCGGCCCACCCGGTCGCCCCCAAACGCCCCATAAAATGCCGCCAATCAGCAAGCCCGCCATTTGGGAATTAATCAAAAGAATACCGTAGGAAAGAAGCTCTTCCCCCTCCAGCCCCAGATCAATCAGGCTCTGTACGCGCACGATGCTAAAGAGCAGCAAATCAAAAATATCAACCAGATAGCCCAGCGCCGCCACCATAATCGTGGCAATCACGCCCTTATCAATATTTTCGCGCGCACAAAAATCTCTAAAGCCCTGCATATTTTTTAACCTTTGCCTGTCAAATTTCGAATAGGATACAAGCGTAGTAAAGATTCAAGCAAGGCTAAAACAAAACGGTTATGCCCCGTCTGAATAAAGGTGAAAAAACGAACCTGAATGTGACGCAAAAGGCGCGGCACCGCATTATGGTGGGCCTGTCATGGGACCCCGCCCAAACTCAGGGCTTCATGGATAAAATGCGGGAAATAACGGGCACTCCGACCGCGCACGACCTCGATCTTGTTTGTTATCTCTACAGCCCCGATCATAGTTTTGTTGAGCATATATCCGGTGACGCGGGGCGTAATGTTGATTTAAGTGAAAAAATCTATCACAGCGGTGATAATGTCGATGGCGATGCGGCGGGCGATGATGAGGAAATATCAGCGGAACTGAAAGATCTCCCGCCCTATATAAGCCATCTGGTGTTCTGCGCGCTGGTGCGTTCTGGCCATAAATTCGGGGATGTCGAAGCCCCGGAAATCCGGCTGGCGGATGGCTATACCAACCATAATTTACTACTCACACCAATTAATCATGCGGAAGGCAAAGACAAGAATGGATTCGTGTTTGCCATGTATACCGCTCTGCCTCATCGGAAACAGGTTGGAACTTACATTACGTGCAAGACTATCTGAGATATGGCGGGCAAACGGAGTTTGTTGAAAAATTGAAAGAGTATTTGATCTAGCCCCCGATACCTGATAACTGATATTTGTTCTTTTATAAAGAAGGTAACGTGGCCCCGTTTGCGAAGGCAAACATTTCGAGGACGAGGCTAGGAAACCCTTTGTAAAAAGGTGACGTGGCCGAGCGGCTGAAGGCAACGGTTTGCTAAATCGTCATAGGGTTTATAGCTCTATCGAGGGTTCGAATCCCTCCGTCACCGCCATTTTCTCAGAGTATAGCGCGTTATGTATCTCCTCGGCCTGATTGCCTTTATTTCCTACTTCCTTGAAAGCATATTTGGTTTCGGAGGTACTGTTGTGTTTCTGGGGCTGGGCGGCCTTACCAATGACTTCAAAGAAGTTCTGCTATTGGCTATCTATGTCGCACTTATCGCCAGTGGTACGGTTATTTTTCAGCAACGCAAGGAAATGCCGTGGGGCCATCTTAAACGTCTAACTCTGCCGTTTTTACCGGGGCTGGTTATCGGCACATTGCTGATAGATATGCTCGCCAGTGTATGGCTTTTAAAACTGTTTGCGCTGGTGATGATTGGCAACAGTTTGCAGTCTCTTCTCTACCCTCAATTCGAAGCCCCCAGAATGTTTCGCATGGGCTGTCTTGTGACCGGCGGATTCATACAGGGTCTTTTCTCCTGCGGTGGACCGTTCGTACTGATGGGTTACCGCCATGAATTCAAGAATAAATCTGATTTGCGGATCACGATGGCGTCCTTCTTTTTTGCAACAAATCTTTGGAAGCTGATACAAAACAGCGCCACAACGGGCTCAGCCCTTCCTGTTCTGGAATCATACTGGTGGACGGCCTTCCCTGTTATTGCCGCCATGTATGCCGGATACTGGGTGCATAAACGCATTTCTGAAAAGCATTTTAAAGTCGGCATGACAATTGGAATCCTGCTGATCGGGGTGGCCCTTCTGCTGCGCTGATTCTTTTGCTAGGCTCTCTGGCATGACTATTCACCCTAAACTCTGGCTTCATATTTTAATCGGTCTGGTCTGCGGCGTGGTTGTGGGTATGTTGCTATCCCCTTCCGGTGCGGGTTTGCTACCGCCTGGTACGGCATTTGTACTCAGTGAATGGCTCGCCCTCGCCGGACGGCTGTTTTTGGGCCTGATCAGTATGGTGATTATTCCGCTGGTTGTTTGCTCGATCATTCTGGGGATCAACAGCAGCGGTGATGCCGGTTTCGTCAAACAGCTGAGTGTACGACTCATCCCCTATTTCGTCATCACCAGTTTTATTGCGATTTCCATTGGCATTATGCTAACGGAGCTGATTCAGCCGGGGCGGCTGGTGGATGCCGGCACGCTGGCTATTTCTCAGGATGCAGCAACCAATATCGCCGAAAAAGTCGTCGGCGGGCGAAACTTTTCTGGCTTAAGCATACCTGAACGGCTGATGAACATGTTCCCGGTGAACCCGCTGAAGGCCGCTGTGAATATTGATCTGTTACAGGTTGTTATCGCCGCCATTCTTGTCGGGCTGGCTGTTCTGAACCTGCCGAAAGGCAAGATGAAAAGCTTTATGGATCTTTGCGAAGCCGGACAAATTATCAGCATGAAATTCATTGAATGGGCGATGAAGATTGCCCCTTATGCCGTGTTTGGCTGATGGCTGACCTTGCCATACGCATGGGTCCGGCGGCATTCATAGGCCTTGGCGGATACGTCATTACGGTTTTAAGCGGCCTTATCAGCGTGATGATTTTATATCTGCTAATTGTAAGCGTTATCGCCAGGCGTTCACCGCTTGAGTTTCTACGCTCGATCCGCGCAGCACAATTGCTGGCATTTTCGACCTCCAGCTCTGCCGCCACCATGCCGCTTACCTTGCAAACGGCGGAAGAAAAACTGGGGGTTCATCCTGACACCGCCCGCTTTGTCGTGCCGCTGGGGGCCACAATCAATATGGATGGCACCGGGCTGTATCAGGCCGTGGCGGCTCTTTTCCTCTGCCAGTTTTTCGGCATCGACCTCAGCTTCGGGGAAATGTTTCTGCTGGCGATTACCATGGTCGGAGCATCTATCGGCACCCCATCCACCCCCGGTGTGGGGATTGTTGTTTTATCAACGATTGTATCCGGCCTCGGCGTACCGGCTGCCGGGATCGGCATGATATTAGGTGTCGACCGCGTGCTGGATATGTGCCGGACAACCATCAACGTAACGGGTGACCTAACAGCCTCAGCCGTTATGGAGCGCTGGCTGCACGGCAAAAAATCCAAGAAGGATAAAAAGAAGAAATGACCTACAGCTTTCTGGAATGGATGGAGCTTTTAAGTTATGTGGCAACAGTCATCGGTATCCCGTTCGCGCTGATAACATTCATTGCACAGGAACATAAAGAGCGTCAGTCCGAGCAGCAGGAAATATACGACCAGATGATGGAACATTATGCCCGCATTCAGGACAAATTGTTTCAGCATCCGGAGCTGGATGAACATGATAACCCCATGACAAACCCGGAAGACCAGCGGCGCCAGAAAATCATATACAACATGCTGGCAAGTTTGTTCGAACGCGCTTTCATCATGCTGTATGGGGAAGACGATCCCGATTACAAACGCATGTGGAATTCGTGGCTCGACTATATCAATCACTGGTGCAAGAAAAAGAATTTCCGCGAAGCACTACCGGAACTGATGGAAGGGGAAGACCCCGAATTCATCGCCTTCATGGAAACGGTAACAGGAATGAAATTCTAGAAAATCAGAAGGACAAATCAAGCGCGTTTTTGGATTTGCCCATCACCTGCTCCACAATCCAAAGATTCATATATTCAAAGAAGTTTTGTTCCCGCACCGGCGTAAATACGCGTGGGAAACGCTCTGAATAATTGCTTAGTTTTTCAAGATCCACGGCATAACGCATGGCGTTTCTCATGTCTTTTTCTTGGAGGTTGGTATAGATCCCGTAAGTCTGTCCCTTTTCAAAATCAGGCAGGAATTTAGGTTCAGGATCTATCACACGTGAAATCGGCGCCGTCATAACCAACCCGGCATTATCTTCATTCAGCACTATTCCGTCCTGAACAAACCCAACCATGATCTTTATTTTTTCGCTTTCGCTATCATAGACAATCCGCCCGGATAGCAATTTATCTCCCACTCGATATCCTTCAATATCCCGTGCCCGGCCAATATATTCCAGCAAGGGTTCCCATATGGCATAAAATTCAGAGAACTTGTCGCGGCACTGCTGCACATAGAGACTTTCCCCTAGCTCATCTTTGGGAAACATCCCACGCAGCCTTGCTTTTTCTGCCAGATCATTGAGCGGGTTAAATGCCCCCGTAATAGGATTCACAATATCCGGGCGTTTCGGTGTTTCTGTCATGATGTATCCCTGTTATTTTTTTATCGTTTTTTTTAAGCGTTAGAAGCAAAGCTTGTTCCTGTCAATAACCTTATATGCCCTAATTGCCTATCCCCCCGGCTAATGACAGAATAGGCATATGAAACAAAAACACCTTTCCGATTTATCATTCTTCATCAACCGCAAACGCAAGACTCACATGCCGGTGTATCTGCACACGGAAAAAAGCTTCAAGCCGTGGCTCAAAAAACAAAAGGCCATAACAGCCGCGCAAGTTGAACAAGCCGGGTTTAAAGGCAAGCCCGAAACCGCCTGTGTCGTTATCGACCAGACAGGCAAGCCTTCATTTGTTCTGGTGGGTATTGCCAGCCCGATCGGCACGTATGACCTTGCCTATGCCGTACAAGTCATTGAGAAAACTTTCCGGGGCGACGCCTTGGGGCAGGTTAGTTTCTTCATAGAAAGCGATGAAAAAAATCTGAATAACGCTTATCTCGGCTGGGCTTTGGGGTGTTATCAATTCACGACCTATAAGCAGAAAACCCCGGCAAAACCGGCTCTGGTCATCAAGGGGAATATCGGCAAAGACCGCGTTCTGGCGGAAGCTATCTTCCTGCTCAAAGACCTGATCAATCAACCAGCCAATCATCTGGGCCCGGAAGAAATTGAAGCCGCCGTGCGCGCCGTTGCCGCCCCTCACAAAGCCAAGGTAAAGGTCGTAAAGGGAGACGACCTGATCAAACAGAACTTCCCGCTTATTTATACCGTGGGTGAAGCCAGCCCACGCCTGCCCCGTTTGATTGAACTGAACTGGGGCAATACCAAACACCCCAAACTGACGCTTGTCGGCAAGGGTGTTGCCTTTGATACGGGCGGGCTTAATCTGAAGCCCACCAGCTATATGGCTCTGATGAAAAAAGATATGGGCGGCAGCGCCCATGCGCTGGCGCTCGCTCATCTGGTAATGAGTTTAAAACTGCCTGTTAATTTACAACTGCTGATTCCCGCCGTTGAAAACAGCGTATCCGGCAACGCTTTCCGCCCCGGCGATGTCATCAAAAGCCGTAAGGGCCTGTTCGTGGAAAACACAAACACTGACGCCGAAGGCCGCCTTATTCTGGCCGATACCTTGACTTACGCCTGCGAACGCACCCCGGAACTTATCATCGATTTTGCCACACTGACAGGTTCAGCCCGCGCTGCGCTGGGGCCTGATATTCCTGCACTATTCTCAAATAATGACAAAGTTGCGGATACCATTCGCAAAGCAGCATTCGATGAAGCCGACCCACTCTGGCCCATGCCTTTATGGGATTTGTATAAAAAGCACATTGAAAGCAGTACGGGCGATCTGCTGAATTCCGCCGGGCTGCCTGGTGATTTGATCTATAGCGCCCTGTTCCTGAAACAATTCCTGAGCGATGATACAAAAGCCGACTGGGTGCATATCGATTGTTATGCGTGGGAACATACGGGCCGCACAGGCCGTCCGCGCGGCGGGGCGGATACCGGCCTTCGCGCCATGCTAGCTTATCTTAAAAGCGGTTCGCCGCATGACGGTATCTTCCGCTTTTCATATAACCACTTTTTCAGCGCCGATGCACAGCGCGCCGGACCATCACACCGAAATGGTGAGTGAATTTCTATGGGGAGAGGCATTAGAATTTTTATCCCCTCCGCAAAACGGCTGGGTTCATGTTCGTGCCCAGCATGATGGCTATGAAGGATATATTTCGGCGGAATGTCTTTCTGAACAGAAACTGTCTGCCACTCACCATGTTTCCACCTTGTTAACTCATATCTATCCTGAGCCGGATTATAAAACCCCGCCACTGACAGCGCTCCCTTTCATGGCGCGTGTTACACCTGAACCGCAGACAGCACGGCAGAACGGATTTTTAAAACTACGTAGTGGCGGATGGATATGGGCAGATCATATTAAACCGCACGCAAACATAGACCCCGATATAGTAGACACTGCTTTGCGCTTTCTAGGCACGCCCTATCTGTGGGGTGGACGCAGCCCGGCGGGGATTGATTGTTCCGGGCTGGTACAGATATCACTTATGGCGGCAGGGCTTCCCTGCCCTCGTGATACGAAAGATCAGGTTTCTTTAGGGATAACACTGCCTGATGATGCCGCACTCAAACGTGGTGATCTTGTTTTTCTGGAACGCCATGTCGGAATCATGCTGGATGCCGATAACATCCTGAACGCCACAGCCCGCAGCATGGATACAAGAATTGAAAAACTGACGGAAATGGCAAGGGCCTACCCCGGCGGTATTCTCGACCGCCGCAGGCTCTAGGTTAATTCTCCGGCGGAAGCAAATCCTGAGCGCCCCCACCATCACCGGCAGCACCTGAGTCGGAAGAAGACTCACCGGCGCCTGCACCGTTGCCGTCCTCGCCAGAGAATGTGACGCCGGAAGAAGAATTATCACCGGCAGAAGAAGCTGGTGCAGAAGAAGAGCCAGCAGGCGGCGGCGTGGGCACAGATATGCCTTCATTTACATTGCCGATCACTCTTGTTGTTCCGGCGGCCTCACCATCACCCGAAGCGCTAAAATCACCATCCTCGAACTGATAACCTTCAGCGCCGGCCTCGCCCTCTGAACCAAAACCTTGCAGATCAAAACTGGTGGGGATTTGGCGTTGGCGAATTTCAGGCTTCGTTGCAAAACGGTCGCTGTTAAGGCGCGGCAGGCCGGGGCTGAATTCTTCCAGATCATAATCTTCAGGCTGACGAATATCGTCTTGATTCTGTGCGGGCAGCGGGAAGGGTTTAACTTCGGTTTGCGTAAAATCAACGTCAACCACTTCCGGGTACTTATAAATAGCCTTAGACGTATAATCCCAAGCAAAGCCCGGCGCCATTCCCATTGGGGCATTAAATGCCGTTGCCGTGCCAATGCCCGGCTTAATATAAACAACCTTATGGCGGTTCCCCGGAGCCCAGCAATCAACCTCCATAATTTCACCCGATTTCTGAATACTGCGGGTCATAGGTGGCTGATACATATAATTCACACTGCCAACCGACAATTTACATTCGGCATTATTTGCGCCTGGCGTGCGCACAGTTATATCCTGCACGGCACCATCAGTGACATAAGCGCAACCACCGCATAAGATGGTTGTCAGCAAGATAACATTACGAATATGTAGCGGTGACTTATTCATGAGGTCAGAGAGAGGGCTCCTCCAGACGCTTTCTTATCGCTTCTTTTCGCGCTTCAATCTCGCGGATCTCTTCATCGCTTAATGTAAAATGAAGGTCACTAAAGCGCACATGGGGGCTATCCAAAGATGGAGGCGTCTTTGCCATACGTGCCGCAGCAGCCGCTTTTGCCCTAAGGCTTTCCTCTTCCATGATTTTACTCCTGCATTTGATTGCGCCGAAATAACGCACCCTTTCAGGGTATAGGAATCGCCATAATGGATCAAAAGGAATCTAGGCCGCTGACTTGATTTTCCCGCTATCCTTACCAGGCGTCTGCACACTGAAATCAAGCCCGTTTTTCCCTGCGGTGATTTTCACAAGAGCGTTATCGACAATTTGACCTTTCAAAATCATCTCCGCCAGCCTGTTCTGGACATGGCTTTGAATAACGCGTTTTAAGGGGCGCGCACCGTATGCCGGGTCATACCCCTTATCCGCCAGCCATGCCTTGGCAGCAGTATCAATATCCAGACGGATATGCCGATCCTTCAAAAGCCCATGCAAATAACCCAGTTGAATATCAACAATGCCCGTCATCTGCTCGCGGCCTAAACGGCGGAAAAGAAGAATCTCATCCATACGGTTCAGGAATTCAGGGCGGAAGGCGGCACGCACAGATTCCATAACCTTATCACGCACATCATCGACATCAGCGCCGTCTTCCTGCTCCACCAGATATTGCGCCCCTAAGTTGGAGGTCATGATCAGCACGGTGTTTGAGAAATCAACAGTGCGCCCCTGACCGTCCGTTAAACGTCCATCATCCAGAACCTGCAACAGCACGTTAAAAACATCCGGATGGGCTTTTTCAACCTCATCAAACAAAATCACCTGATACGGACGGCGGCGGACAGCCTCGGTCAGCGCCCCACCTTCTTCATACCCGACATAGCCGGGCGGCGCACCGATCATGCGGGCCACAGAATGTTTCTCCATATATTCCGACATATCCAGCCTTACAAGCGCGGAATCATCATCAAACAGAAATTCCGCCAAAGCCTTGGTCAGCTCCGTCTTACCCACGCCCGTCGGCCCCAAAAACAGGAAGGAGCCAATCGGCCGGCGCGGGTCTTGCAGCCCCGCACGCGCACGGCGCACAGCCTGGGCCACGGCGGAAACAGCAGCATCCTGCCCCACAACGCGCTCACCTAATTTCTGCTCCATCTCCAGCAGTTTTTCGCGTTCGCCTTCCAGCATTTTATCAACGGGAATGCCTGTCCAGCGGCTTACCACGGCGGCGATATCATCCTCCGTGACCTCTTCGTTGATCATAGCTTGCGGGGCCTGCCCTTCTTCCTGCTCAATCTTTTTCTGCAAATCCGGAATCTTGCCGTATTTCAATTCCGATGCCTTGCCCCAGTTACCTTCGCGCTCGGCCTGTTCCAGCTCCACGCGCGCCTTATCAAGCTCTTCCTTATGCTTTTGCGAGGCGTTGAGCTTTTCTTTCTCTGCCTTCCAACGTGAAGTTAAATCAGCCGATCTGGATTCAAGGTCCTTTAATTCTCCTTCCAGATTTTTAAGGCGTTCCTGCGAACCCTTATCCGATTCTTTCTTTAAGGCTTCACGTTCGATTTTCAGCTGCACGATCCGGCGGTCCAGCTCATCAATCGCTTCGGGTTTGGAATCAACCTCCATGCGCAGGCGCGATGCAGCTTCATCCACCAGATCAATCGCCTTATCGGGCAGGAATCTATCCGTGATATAGCGATTGGAAAGCGTGGCGGCAGAAACAATTGCCGAATCCGTAATACGCACACCGTGATGCAGTTCGTATTTTTCCTTGAGGCCGCGCAGGATGGAAATCGTATCCGGCACGGTGGGTTCGCTTACAAACACCGTCTGGAAACGCCGGGCCAGCGCCGCATCTTTCTCAATATATTTGCGGTATTCATCCAGCGTGGTCGCACCCACCATATGCAGTTCCCCGCGTGCGAGGGCGGGTTTGAGCATATTTCCGGCATCCATAGAACCTTCGGCCTTCCCGGCCCCGACCAGCGTATGAAGTTCATCCAGAAACAGGATAACCTCGCCCGCCGCTGCTCTAATCTCATCCAGCACGGCCTTCAAACGCTCTTCAAATTCACCGCGAAATTTTGCACCCGCCAGCAAAGCGCCGAGATCAAGAGCCAGCAGTTTTTTTATCGCGCAGAGATTCCGGCACATCGCCATTTACAATACGCTGGGCAAGGCCTTCGATAATGGCGGTCTTACCCACACCCGGCTCCCCGATCAGCACAGGGTTGTTCTTCGTGCGGCGCGAGAGCACCTGAATAGTGCGGCGGATTTCCTCATCCCGCCCAATCACGGGATCAAGCTTGCCTTCGCGCGCCGCCTTGGTGAAATCATGTGCGTATTTATTCAGCGCATCGAATTGATCCTCGGCGCTCGCCGTATCCGCCGTGCGCCCTTTACGTTTTTGATTAATGGCTTCGTTCAAGCCCTGATCCTTTACACCGGCATCTTCCAGATACCCCGCGACATCTGACTTTTTAGCAAGCAGCATGGCCTGCAAGATACGCTCCAGCGTGACGAATTTATCGCCGGATTTTTCAGCCAGTGTCATGGCGGAATCAACGATTTTGGCAAGATCGGTGGAAAGACGAATACCGCCCGCCCCCGGCCCTTCGACCTTGGGAAATTTTGCGATAGCGCTATCGACACTGCGCGCCAGCCGCCCGACATCACCACCAGCGGCCACTACAAGATTACGCGTCAAACCGTCTTCGTCATTCAGCATAACCTTCAGCATGTGTTCAGGTTCCAGCGATTGATGCGAATTACGCATCGCCAGTGTTTGTGCTGCCTGCAAAACGCTTTTGGTTTTTTCGGTGAACTTGTCAAAATCCATCATGTGCCTCCGTTTGAGGAAATGTAGCTAAAGTATACACCTAAAAAATTAAGGCGGGGTTTGATTTGAATCAAGAAAAAGGCCCCGATTTTTTCGGAGCCTCCTGCTAATAGCGTTGCTAAAAACGGCTGTTACGCATCAACTCCGTCACGGGCATCGGCCCCGAAAAGACTGGACGGCAGCCCCAGATCGTCCTGTTGAGCAGGCTTCCTGGGAGATGCCGTACTCTTCTTGGATGAAAAACGTTCGGTTTCTTCTTCTGCTGAATCTTCAACATCATCAGAATCAGCGGCGGTCTGAGATTGCTGGTGTGAGGCAGGGCGGTCATCAGACCACGCGCTCATAACGCGAATATAATGTTCGGCGTGCTGTAAATAGCTTTCCGCAAGAATAAGGTCACCCGCACCGGCAGCATCTTTGGCAAGGGCTTCGTATTTCTCAGCCACCTGAGACGCCGTGCCGCGGATACGGACATCAGGACCGTTACTGTCAAACACCTGACTACGTTGAGGACTTCCACGCCGGGAGGAGCGGTTATTTCTCTGTCTTCTGTTTGTTGATCCGTGTCTCATATTTTTTTATCCACAATCTTTATAATTACAGTCTAGTTCTTTAGGGCTTGATTTCCAATGCTCTTCGAAAAACTATCCACATTTTCATCCTATGCGATTCTCAGAAACAACGCCAGTTTTCGGGCCCTCGCATAAGGCTCGACGACATAAACACACTTGTCTTGAGAACACTTACCCTCTCGCCAGACTGTATGCTCTTGCGTGCTGTCTTGATGATCTGAGGGTAGCGGCAGAGGCTTTTTTCGATCAAGCACAGTTTTTAATTTTTTTTTACTTTATCCCCATTATGCCCTTGCGGACATCTCGGCTACGCGCGCCCTTCCGGCAGAATCCGGATGGATGGTTTTTAGATTCAGGCTATACGTTTCGGCGAGTCGCTCAATCTTACGCGACTGATCGTATCCTATTTCAAACAGGGCTGTGCCGCCGGGGCTTAAAATCATCCCAAGCTGTGAAAAATTTTTTCGTACGCATCCATGCCGTCAATCCCACCATCCAATGCCAGAATCGGATCATGATTCCTGACCTCTTCCGCCAGCACGGGAATCACACCGCTATCGATATAAGGCGGATTTGAAACAACAAGATCAAATCTTTCCGTGATACCGGATGCCCAGTCACCTTGCTGAAAGACGGCTCTGGCAGACATCTTCAGGTTCAGGGCATTCTGCTGCGCGGTGGCGACAGCCCCTGCGGCTTTATCGATTCCGAGCCCGCGCGCTTGCGGGAAGCTATGCAACAGAGCCAGCAAAATACAGCCCGTACCGGTACCGAGGTCCAGAATCGTTTCCGGCGGTTTCTCTTTATATATATGCCGGGCGATATCGATCAGAATTTCCGTATCCGCGCGGGGTTCCAGCGTATCCGGCGATAAAGTAAAATCCAGCCCATAAAAATTTTTCTGTCCGTAAATCCGTCCCAAAGACATGCCGCTTATACGTTTTTGCAGATCAGATTCGGCGGATGACGGATCAACCTCCCTATCGCCCTGACTGATCAGATCAGCCCAGCTCAGCTCCAGCCGCGTTTCGAGAATCAGCCGAGCCTCTTGATCTGCCGCTTCTATGCCGGCATCCGCCAATGTTTGGGTGAGATGTTTTTGAAGGTGAGAGAGCTTCACGGATTTAACATCCTGCCTGATTATTCCAGTTCGGCCAGAGCTGCGGCATTATCTTCAGCCTCCAGGCTTTCCAGAATTTCATGCAGCGCGCTGCCGTTCATAACTTCGTCGATTTTATATAGTGTGAGGTTAATACGGTGATCCGTCACGCGCCCTTGCGGGAAGTTATAGGTGCGAACACGTTCAGACCGATCACCTGAGCCCACTTGTGTTTTGCGGTCCTTGGCGCGTTCATCCGCCAGTTGCTGACGCTTGGCATCATAAAGCCGGGTTCGCAGAATCTTCATCGCCTTGTCGCGGTTCTTATGCTGGGAGCGCTCTTCCTGCATCTCAACAACAATACCCGTTGGCACGTGAGTAATCCGCACGGCGGAATCGGTGGTGTTCACGTGCTGCCCACCCGCGCCTTGCGAACGGTAGGTATCGATCCGCAAATCGCCGGGGTTAATATCGATATCAACCTCTTGCGCTTCCGGCAGAACGGCAACGGTGGCGGCTGAGGTATGGATGCGCCCTCCGGATTCGGTTTTGGGAACGCGCTGCACGCGGTGCCCACCGGATTCATATTTCAGATAACGGAATACATGCGGGCCGCTGACCTCGATAATAATTTCCTTATACCCGCCGAGATCGTTTTCGGACGCTTCCACCACATTAAACTTCCAGCCCATGCGCGCAGCATAACCGCGGTACATGCCGAACAGATCCGCAGCAAACAAAGCGGCTTCATCACCACCCGTCCCGGCCCGAATCTCCAGAATCGCGTTCCGGTCGTCATCTTCATCCTTGGGGATAAGCGCCAGCTTGACCTGCTTTTCAAGAACGGGGATTTTTTTCGTTGAGGTTCTTTAATTCCTCCGAGGCAATCTCCCTCATCTCCGGATCGTTCAGCAGAGATTTTAAATCTTCCTTTTCACCTTGCGCCTTTTCCAGCTCATCCATCGCCTCGACAATGGGGGAAAGCTCGGCATATTCGCGGGAAAGCTTGGTGAACTGCTCACCATTCAAATTGCCCACCGACATCAGCGCGGATAATTCCTCGCTGCGCGAACGGATCGTCGATAATTTTTCCTGAATGGACATGGGATGAGGTTTTACCCCCTATTACTGCGGGGACGCAAGCGCTTTCAGCACTTTCATATCGAGAGAGAGATTACGGCGTACCTCGCCCTTCTTACCCAATGGCGGCAATGTCTTGCCCTCCATAATGATTTCAATCCCGCCGGCATTGCCCAGAGACATTTTCAGGTCAGGGCGGTTGGGTACAAAATACTGATCACCCTTTTTCAGCATTCGCGAAACGATAGCCTTGCCGCTTTCGTCCTTAATTTCAACCCAGCTGTTATCAATCACGTTCAGGGTAATGCCATCCGTCCGGGCCGGTGCTTTTGCCTGATCTGCGGGCGGCATGGCTTCTTCAGCCGGAGCAGCTTCTTCGACAGGTTCTTCTTCCGTTAACGCCTCAGCTTCCTGCACCACTTCAGCTTTCAGGGGGATTTTTGAAACAGGGGCAGCAGCTTCAGAATCTTCCGGGGCGGAGACAACATCTTCCCCTACAGGGATTTCCTCAACGGCATCCGGGACCGCAGTGTCGCTTGCAACCTGTTCTGCATCCTCTTCCGGTACAGCCTGCTCTGATATATCCAGCGGCGCCTCAGGAGCGGTTTCCGCTTCCGCCTTCAGAGCGGGAACAGTAGGAACGGCAGCTATAGTGTCGTGATCAATCACATTCTGCGAAGCCCAAAACACCATAAACCCGGCGAATAAAATACCACCGATAACAACCAGCCATACAGGCGGCAAGCGGCTTTCCGAGGCCGGAGCCGGAAAATTCAATTCGGGCTTGATACGTCCCCCACCCACAGACTGGCTTTTGAACAGGGACACCATCTTGTCGCCATCAAACCCCAGATATTCTGAATACGACCGTACGAAACCGATGGCATAAACACGACCCGGCAGACGGTCATACTGGCTTTTTTCGATGGCATCAATCTGGCTGGCACGAATGCGTATGGCGCTTTCAACATCCGGCAGTGACTGACCGTAATGTTCCCGCGCCCGGCGCAAAATCTCGCCCACGGGCATATTGGTATGGTAATCCTGCTTCTTACCGGATGCGCCGCCCTGCCCTTCAACGGGCTTTTGCTCTTTATCGGATTTCGGCGGAGAGGATCGATTGCTCATAACACTGTGAATTTTACGACATTAAGAGCCTTGCTACCAGAGGGGAATTTACGATTCCACCACTTGTTCGCCATCAAGGCCATATGCCTGATGCAGCGAACGTACAGCCAGCTCAGTATAATCCTGCCCGATCAGCACGCTGATCTTAATTTCAGAGGTGGAAATCACCTGAATATTGATGTTTTTGGAGGCCAGAGTCTTGAACATGGTATTCGCCACACCGGAATGACTGCGCATGCCGATCCCCACGACGGAAACCTTGGCAACGTTATCAGCAGTTTCCAAACGCTCATAATCCATATCCATATTTTCGATGACCTTCAGCGCGCGAGGCAAATCACCGCGGGAAACCGTAAAGGTCATATCCGTTGTTTTGCCGTCCGCCGATACGTTCTGAACGATCATATCCACATTCACTGCCGCCGTTGCCAGCGGGTCAAACAACCGCGCCGCCACGCCCGGCACATCAGGCACGCCGATTAATGTCACCTTGGCCTCATCGCGGCTAAAGGCTATACCGCTCACCAGTTGATGTTCCATGATTTCTTCCTCTCTCGTCACCAAAGTTCCGGGGTAATCGCTGCCGACATGATCCTCAAAACTTGAGAGGACCTGTAGCGATATATCCATCTTCATTGCAATTTCAACCGAACGGGTTTGTAGAACCTTCGCCCCAAGCGAAGCCAGCTCCAGCATTTCCTCGTACGATACTTTTTTCATTTTCTGAGCCTGCGGCACAATGCGGGGGTCGGTCGTGTAAACACCATCCACATCGGTATAGATATCACAGCGATCCGCCTTTAGCGCCGCAGCCACAGCAACAGCCGATGTATCAGACCCGCCGCGCCCCAGCGTTGTAATACGCCCGGCCTTGGACACCCCTTGGAAGCCCGGAATAACGGCGACCTCACCCTTATTCAAACGGGCCATAATTTCTTCACCCTTAATCTCCTCAATCCGGGCTTTGCCGTGCGTATCATCGGTAATGATCGGCACCTGCCAGCCCATCCACGACCGGGCAACGATGTTATGCTTCTGAAGCGCAATCGCCATAAGGCCGGCGGTTACCTGTTCCCCGCTCGCCACGACAACATCATATTCGCGGGTATCATAAAGCTTACTCATCGCATCGCAGTAGCCAACAAGCTGGTTTGTCACACCGGACATGGCAGACACGACCACCACAACCTGATGCCCGGCCTCAACCTCGCGAGCCACTTTTGCCGCTGCCTTTTCGATCCGCTCGACATCGGCTACGGATGTACCGCCAAATTTTGCAACAATAAGCGCCATTTTGTTTAAAAGATTCCTCGACTCCGCGCGGGATGATATCTAGTTATTTGAGTTATGAGCATTACCGTTGACCAGACCGAAATTCAAGCGTTTTCCAAAGACGCGGATAAGTGGTGGGACGAATCCGGCCCCTTCGCACCATTGCACAGGCTAAACCAGGTGCGCATGGGTTATATCCGCCGCCAGATCTGCAATCATTACGGGCTGAATCAAACATCTCTGAAACCTTTTACAAGTTTAAAGGTTCTGGATATTGGCTGCGGTGGAGGCCTCGCCTGCGAACCCATGGCGCGACTGGGCGCTGATGTTACGGGCGTGGATGCCGATCCGGTGGCTATTAGCGTGGCGCAGGAGCATGCGCCCCTCTCCGGCCTTGATATTACCTATAAAAAAATGATAGCGCCGAAAAGCTGAAAGAAAGTTTTGATGTTGTTCTGGCGTTGGAGATCATTGAGCATGTAAGTGACCCCGCTGCTTTTGTTAATCATTGCGCCCGGCTGACAAAGCCCGGCGGCATGGTTATTTTTTCAACACTGAACCGCACGGCAAAATCATACGCGCTGGGGATTGTGGCGGCGGAATATATTCTCGGCTGGGTGCCGAAGGGCACACACACATGGCAGAAATTCATCAAGCCGGCCGAACTTTCCCGCATGACGCGGCAAAATGGGTTAGCAACAAAAGACATGACAGGTCTTGTCTTTAGCCCGCTAAAAAATGAATTCCGCATATCAGTCAACGATCTTGATGTGAATTATTTTTTGACAGCGAACAAAGCTTAGGCTTTACCACCCGGCATGGGCTCGACCGATGTGTCAGGAGTGATGATTTCTGCGGGAGGCATAACCGCATCAGTTTCTTTTGGAGCAGTATCAACCATAATCACCGGGGATTTCACATTGAAAATCCGCACAAGCAAGCCGTTTGGCGTATAGCGTGATTTTTGTATCAAGACCTCAAAATTGCTATCAAGAGCGAGATCACACATATCCTGAACCAGTTCATCACTCACGTCCAAAGCATCAATTTTCTTGAGCTGGCGCCGTAATTTCCATGCCGTCAGATAGTTCAGCGGCGTTTTTTCAAGCTGGTTGTTTATGTTGTCAAACAACGGATTGCTGGTACCATTCGCCTGCTTTTTAACGGCATAAGTACCAAGATGCACAAACGTAAAGGCAATTGCCGCCAGCATGGAAGGAACCATCGCCGCCATTTGCCACAAAGATAAAGTACCGTCATGAAATGACCGGAGCAGGCTGCGCCCCCATGAAACCACAATCAACCCGCCCGAAGCCGCCGGCATGAGATGATGATTAGGATTAAGCGCGTCCAGAATACGGGTATAGGCCTTGTTATCTTTCTTGCGGGCATCTTTTTTGCCGTCATCATCAGCGGCATTGATGCGTTCATCCAGTTTCTTGAATAGCGCACGCAACGTTTCATCACGGCGATCGTTTTCAATCTTCCACAAGCTTAAATGACGCAACGGCGTTTTAGACCAGTATTTCTCATATTTTTGTGTGGTCGGTGTGCCCTGATTATCGGCATTGGAACGGCGGCTGTAGAAATCGTAATAAACCCCGGCACGCACGGTTCCTGTCAGCATGGTAAGCCCAGCGCCTATATAAGCCAGAGTTGGGCCTAAAGTCGCAGGGCCCATCTTTACACCGATAATGGATGTAAGAGTGGCAAGCGCCAGCGTCCAACGGGCGCGCTTCAAATCCGCCTGCGCGTGATTTGTAGGCCTTGTTTCAAAGGGCTTGTCACTTTTTCTGAACCATTTAAGCATAAGGCATGGGGTAAACCATTTTGTATTATTATGTCAACAATATTCTTCTGGCAAAACGCCCTGTTCACCCTTATCTAGAAGGATGAACACATTCACCATGATTCTATTGGGGCTGGCCTGTATTTCCGTAGTCGGCGTTCTGGTGCTGGGGGTTTTCTCCATGGCCAAGGGCGGCGAATTCAATGAAAAACACGGCAACAAGCTGATGCGCCTGCGTGTATTATTTCAGGGACTTGCCTTGGCCTTGCTGGCTCTGGCATACTTTGCCTCGCAAAAATAACGATAGAAAATAATTATAAATAGGTTTCACTGATGAAAGTACTTGTTCCCGTCAAGCGCGTGGTTGATTACAACGTGAAAGTACGCGCCAAATCCGACCAGAGCGGCGTTGATATCGCCAATGTTAAAATGTCCCTCAACCCGTTTGATGAAATCGCGGTCGAGGAAGCTATTCGCCTTAAGGAATCAGGCAAGGTCACGGAGATTGTTGTGATTACAATCGGCCCGGAAAAGGCTCAGGAACAGCTGCGTACCGCCATGGCTGTGGGTGCGGACCGCGGCATTCTGGTTAAAACTGATGACAACGTAGAACCGCTCGCCGTTGCCAAGACACTGAAATATTTCATCGATAAGGAACAGCCAAACCTCGTCATCATGGGCAAGCAAGCCATTGACGGTGATTACAACCAGACGGGCCAGATGCTGGCAGCGCTGATGGGTTGGCCTCAGGCGACCTTTGCCTCGAAGGTGGAGCTGTCCGCCGATAAAGCCAAGGTCACGCGTGAGATTGATGGCGGGCTGGAGACGCTGGAAATCAATCTTCCCGGCATTATCACCACGGATTTGCGCTTGAACGAACCGCGTTACGCCAAGCTTCCTGACATCATGGCGGCCAAGAAAAAAACCGCTGGATGTGGTGGAGCCTGCCGAAACGGGTGTGGACTTCAAACCGCGCCTGAGCATCGTCAAAGTAACCGACCCCGCCAAACGTCAGGGCGGCGTGAAGGTCGGCAGCATCGATGAGCTGGTCGAAAAACTGAAAAACGAAGCGAAGGTGATCTGATATGGCTATTCTTATTATTGCAGAACATGACAATGCTTCCCTGAAACCCGCAACGTTAAATGTTGTGACCGCCGCCACAAAACTGGGCGGGGATATTCACGTGGTGGTTGCTGGCGCTTCATGCGATGGCGCCGCCAAGGCGCCGCACAAGTGGCCGGTGTATCCAAAGTTATTAAGGCTGATAACGGCGCTCTGGCGCATGGCATTGCCGAAAATGTGGCGCCGATCGTGGTGGAATTGGCGAGCAATTACAGCCATATTCTGGCCCCCGCCACTACGTTCGGTAAAAATGTTCTGCCCCGCGCGGCAGCGTTTTTGGATGTGCAGCAGATTTCTGACATTACAGCCGTGATCGATGCCGATACGTTTGAACGCCCGATATATGGCGGTCAGGCCGTGGCGACTGTAAAATCATCAGATGCCAAAAAGCTTATCACCGTGCGCGGTACGGCGTTCGATGCGGCCACCGCCACAGGCGGCAGTGCGTCCGTGGAAGATTTTTCAAATATATCTGCCTTTGGCGGCACCAGCTTTGTATCGGTGGAAGTTTCAAAATCCGACCGCCCTGAACTTACAATCCGCCCGGATTGTTGTATCTGGTGGGCGCGGTTCTTGGTTCGGGCGGTGAATACAAAAAGCTGATTGAGCCGCTCGCTGACAAGCTCGGCGCTGCTGTGGGGGCTTCCCGCGCAGCCGTTGATGCAGGTTATGTGCCGAACGATTATCAGGTCGGCAGACGGGAAAGGTCGTAGCGCCCGAACTCTATATCGCCGTCGGTATTTCCGGCGCTATCCAGCATCTGGCGGGAATGAAAGATTCCAAAGTGATCGTGGCGATCAATAAGGATGAAGATGCCCCAATCTTCGCTGTGGCTGATTACGGGCTGGTAGCGGATTTGTTCACTGCCGTACCGGAATTGACATCCAAACTGTAAAATTTAGTCCTGATTATCTTTTATCTGGAATACAGGCTTTTCGGTTTTATCAAAGATCGTATCAGCGATAATTGCGTCATCCAGCTTGGTCCGGGATAAATTGGCCCCGGTAAAATCAGCTTCTCGCAAATCCGCGCCCGTCAGATCAGCATAGGATAAATCCGCACCCTGAAAATTGGCACCTTTCAGTTTTGCAGCCGTCAGATCCGTATAACGCAGAATAGCACCCTTAAAGTTACAGGGATTAAAACGCTTGGTGCCGCTGCCGCCACCAAACATAAGCGCGCTGCAATCCGTATTATGCATCTTGGCGTGACTGAAATTTGCCCCGGCGAAGCTGGACCCGCGCATGTCGGATTCTTCCAGATCACAGTTCCGAAAGTCGGATTTATCCAGAATCGCGCTCTGGACCTGTATTTTATACAGATTCATCCCGAAAAATTTAGTATTCACTGCACGAATTGCCGTTAGTTTTTCCATCTTCAAACTGCCGATCATCCGCATATCAACATTACTAAGATCAAGCTGTTTGCCATTTTGCCCGGCGCTCTCCACCCAGGAACGGTGATTTTCTATGAGAGTCGGCAGAGGCTCTTCCAATGCGGCGATCGATGTCCCCACATTTTCATCAGTGATAGCCGTCGTAACATCCGCCCCAGCATCTTTCAGCATGGTCATAGCAACACCGGTCAGAATAGCGGCACTTAAATTAGCGCCTTCCAGCCGCGCCCCGGCAACATCAACACCCGACAAATCAGCGCCTTCCATTTTAGCGCCGGATAAATCCGCCCCCACCATATTAGCTCCAGCCAGAATGGCGTCAGAAAAATCAGCTTTTGAAGCCGTCGTACCACTCAGCTTGGCGCCTGTAAGATTAGCCCCGCGGAAATTTACTGCCTGACCTTTGTCGTAGCCTTCCTTGCCGCTGGCAAAGCCCCCCACACGTAAATCAGCCTTTTCCATGTTGGCGTCTTCCAGCGAGGCATTTTCAATACGGGCGCCGCGTAAATCGGCTCGCACAAATATGGCCTTGTTCAAATTGGCATAGCTTAGGTCAGAAGCATAAAGCGAGGCTTCCTGAAAGTTTACGCCGGACAAATCCATATGGGTCATGTTACAGCCCATCAAATGGGCTTGGCGCATATCAGCGCCCTTCAGGGACAACCCCTTTAAGTTTACATTTTTTAAGGCAGCGCGGCGCCCCCCCAAACGACCTGATAAAAAGCGCTCATGCAGCTTGGCGAGGGCATCAAGCTGTTCCTGCGTCATGGTTTCCATGGTCGGGGGCGGAGGGGACGTATTCTGCGTCATATTTTAATCAATCGAATATCAATCTAAAAAGCGTATGATCCTTATAGGATAGCACAGGAAAATAAAAAAAACCTTCATCAAATTACTTTGACTTAACGACAAGCCCATATATTTTAATAGCCGTAAACACGCGAAAGGATAATGTCCATGAAACATGTGCTGATTTTAGCTCTTACTGTGAGCTCTCTGGCTTTGGCCGGATGCGGAACGAAACCATCTTCCCCCGAACAACCGGGGCATGCCAAAACATATCCGAATATGAAGACGGACCCTGCCCCGCGTGGCGGCGCTGTTCATACTCTGCCGCAATAACGGGGTATAATGGTCGGGTTTTCGTATAAAAACGGCACATTGCATGCCGATGATGTTGCTTTGCCGGATATCGCCCGGCAATACGGAACCCCGACCTATGTCTACTGTGCTTCCGTTATTCGCAAACAATATGAAGCCCTGACAACCGCCCTGCAAAAAGCTTTGCCGGCAGACCGCCAACCTTTGCTTTGCTATGCCTGCAAGTCCAACAGCAATATCGCCGTTCTGGCCCTGCTGCGTTCGTTGGGTTCGGGACTGGAAATCGTTTCGGAAGGTGAGCTGTTTCGTGGCCTAAAAGCCGGTTTTCCGCCTGAAAAAATCATCACCACCAGTTTCGGAAAAACTGAAGATGAAATCCGTGCTTACCTGAAAGCCGGTATTCATCAGATTAATATCGAAGCGCTGGCTGAACTGGAGAATATTAACCGCATCGCAGGCGAAATGGGGATCACCGCCCCCGTGGCTTCCGCCTGAACCCTGATATTTCGGGCGGCGGTCACCATAAAATTTCCACCGGGCGCAAGGAAGATAAATTCGGCATGCCTGTGGAACGGATTATGGAAGCATACGCGCTGGCTGGCACCATGCCCCATGTAAAGCCGCTGGGGCTTTCCATCCATATCGGATCGCAAGTATTCACGGTCGAAGCCTTCAAACCCGCGTTTGAAAAACTGGCAAGTACCGTTCATGAATTACGCAAGCAAGGCCATACGGTGGCGCGCCTTGATATCGGCGGCGGTTTCCCCGTTATTTACAAGGATGAATCCTTGCTGGACCTTCAGGCATATGCTGACTGGGTCCGGGATATTATCCTGCCGCTGGATACTGAAATCCAGATGGAACCGGGGCGTTATCTGGTTGCCAATTCAGGCATACTTCTGACACGTACGGCATACGTTAAAAAAAAGTCACTCTCGTGAAATTATGGTGCTTGATGCCGGGATGAATGACCTTATCCGCCCCGCAATGTACGATGCCTATCATGGCATTATCCCCGTTGAAAATGCGGAACGTACACCCCGTACGTATGATGTCGCCGGACCAGTTTGCGAAAGCGGCGATACATTTGCCAAGGCACGTGAGATTCCCGAAATACAAGATGGCGATCTTGTCGCGCTGGAAACCGCTGGGGCTTACGGTTTTTCCATGGCGTCAAATTACAACAGCCGCCTTTTGCCTGCGGAAATACTGGTGGATGGATCCGAAGTCCATGAGATTCGCACGCGGCAAACTCTGGATGATTTGGTAAAAGGTGAAACAATCCCCGCCTCATACCGGCGCCGATAAAGCACCGCATGGACAAAACGCCCACTAAACCCTAAACTTATACATATGCAGCATGATCCGCTGGATTTCGTATATCGTCCTCTGGTAACCGCCGTTCAGCGCAAACGCCGAGCGGCACGCCGTATTCTGCTTCTGGAACAATTCAGCCTTGCCCTGTGGCACCCTGTATTTTGGGTATGCGCCTTCTTTGGGTTATGGATGCTGGGCCTTTCGGACTATATATCCCCAGGTTTTCAACTGGCAACGGCTCTTCTGTTTTTTATCGGGCTTATCTGGGGCAGCATAAAGGGGCTAAAACATCTGCACTGGCCGCACGAACAGGATATTGATCGGCGCCTTGAAATCGCCAGCGCCGCCCCCCACCATCCGCTCGCTTTCTTACAGGATAAAGCAGCCAATGCTAAAACCTATGAGACAATCGCCCTGTGGGAGCGCGCCCGTCACCATGCATGGGATAATATAAAGCGCCTGAAAGTTCCCATGCCGCGCGCCCTTATCACCAAGCTCGATCCTTATGCTGTTCGTCTGCTGGCACTATTACTTCTGATTACAGGCGCTGCCGTGGCGGGACCTGACTGGCAGGATCGCATAAAAACAGGCTTGTTCCCGGCTCATTCCCTCTTCCCACGGGGTCTTCCAAAAACAATTACGCTCACCATTACCCCACCGACCTATACCGGGCTGCCGCAAACAATCCTGAGCGGTCCCGGCTGGAATAATACCCCGGTGGAAGTCCCCATCGGCAGCAGCTTAAAAGCCACGGCACAAGCATCTTTTGGCACACCGTTGCTTGTCATCGGCAATACGTCCTATAAATTTGAAGCGCAAGGTCAGAGCAATTTCACACTGGAAGCTTCTCTGGTGCAGGGCGATTTGCTGGGTGTATCACGCTTCGGTATCCCCGTAATGAGCGTACCCCTTTCCATCATCCCCGATGCTCCGCCCCGGATCAGCGCTTTTCAGGAAGAACCTGAATACGGCGAAGCCGCCGCCAACGAAAACGCCAAAACCGAACCATACACCGTACTACCCGACCATACGCTGCGTTTTGGTTTGAACGTGGAGGATGATTACGGCGTCAAGGACCTGCACATGCGTATGGAGCTGGACCCGATGATTGAAGATGCCCCGCTCGGCGATCCGGAAGAAGAAACCCGCGCCATATCATCTCCCGCCGGGCAAGCCCAGCGTACCGACCCCGTCTATGATTTTACCGCCAGCCCGTGGGCAGGTCTGCCGGCCCGCATTACCTTCAGCGTAACAGACCATGCCGGGCAGACAGGCACCATGCCCGCCCTTTCCATCACTTTGCCGGAACGGGAATTCCGTCATCCCGTGGCCCGCATCCTGGTTGAGCTAAGAAAAAAACTGATCTGGTCACCCTTGGCACCGCCGGATGAGATTGTTGATACGCTGGAAACACTCCTCAGCAAGCCGGGCGCCTTTCAGAATGACCAGATTGCCTTTCTGGGCATTACGGTCGCCGCCGCCCGTTTGAAATATGCCAAGCGTTACGGGAGCGATCTTATAGCTAACAGCCGCTCCACGGTTGATCTGCTTTGGGATACAGCCCTGCGTATCGAGGATGGGAATCTGTCCCTCGCCGCCCGCAACCTGCGCGATGCACAGCGCGACCTCGAAAACGCCTTGCGTGACGGCACAATGAGCAAGGAAGAAATGATGCAGCTAACCGATAAGGTGCGCGAGCTTTTAGGGCAATATTTGAGCGAGCTACAGGAAGAACTGCAAAAACGTATGGAAAGCGGTGAACAAATGCCCTTCATGCCGCCGGAAATGCTCAGCAAGTCTATCGACCCCGGAAAAATGGACGGTTTCATGCAGCAAATGCTGGAAGAGATGATGGACGGCAATCCTGAAAAGGCGCAGGAAATGCTATCCCAGCTACAGAAAATGCTGGATTCAATGAACCCCTCGCTGGCGATGCCGATGCCGCTTGATATGCAGATGATGCAGCAAGGCGTCAGTGAAATGCAGCAGCTTATCGACCGGCAGGAAGAACTGCTGACCCAGACAAAATTACAGGCGGAATCACTGCAGACCCCGAACAAAGCGTTTGAGCAGCTTCAAAAGCTTATACCTCTGGCCCCGCAGATGTTTGAAAACTTCCAGATACCGCAACGCATTCCGCATATAAACGAGCTGGAAAAACCTGATCCAGCGGTTGTTGACACACAGGCCAATAAAACAGAGCAGGATGCCTTACGCTATGTTCTGGGCCAGTTAATGCTGGATGCGGGCGAGGTGTTTAAAGATATCCCCCAAAATCTGGGTTATGCGGAAATGGAAATGCGTGAATCTGCGGACCGCTTGGGTGAAAACCGCCCGGATCATTCCGTTCCCCATCAGGAAGAAGCTTTACGTCATCTCAAGGAAGCACAGGAACAAATGCAGCAGGAAATGCAACAAATGATGCAGCAGATGATGGCAGGATCAGGTTCCCCACTATTCTTCGCCATGCCATCCTTCGGTCAACGCCAGCTGGACCCGCTGGGCAGACCATTTAGTGATGATCAGAATGGTGATCCGAATTCGGTGTATGCGCCGGTTGAGATTCCTGATGAAGCGGAGCGTCGCCGTGCGCAGGAGATTCAGAAGCTTCTTCGTGACCGGTCGGGTGAGCTGTATCGTCCGCGTGAGGAACTGGACTATTTCCGCCGTCTTCTAAAACAGTTTTAGATACGGCACTGCCCGCCATAAAGCGCAAATTTACAGATACCGCTTTGTCATGTTCAAATTCAGTTTCCGCCGTAAACGGCATAGCGCCCTCCGCCGGGACAATATCCTCCGGCGGCGCTATCATCCAGCGGCTTATGCTTTCACCGGCACCATCACGCAGGCTCGCCTCTATCATCGGCACGCGGCGGTCTTCGCTTTTCAGATTAATAATCTGCCCTTCCACCACCAGCAAGATGGTGCCGTCATCGGCCTTCTTGAGCGATGCCGAAGTTTTTTTCAAACACCAGCCCTTCGCCATCGACCGGGTTTGCCACGCCCAAAGCGTCGTATAAAGCGTAAGACGCGGGCCACACCCGCACCAGCGTATTTTGCGCCAGAATCAGAACAATAGCCGCAGGCAACAAAATAGCCACAACGCCCAATACCCCGCCGACAATCATACGGCGGCGGGCGTATGATCTCTTGCCGGAATCATCATCTGCGCCCGCAGCGGACCGGGAATCGGGCCGCAAGGCTTTTGGTATATCCTCACCGATGAAATCTTCTTTCTGCTGGATTGCCTGTTCCTCCAGCTTGGCGAAATCCGCCTCGATATCTTCATCCGTATCGGCGGGCAGCGTTTCCCCTAACTCCGCCGGATCAGGCAGCTGATGCCACGTATGTTTGCAGGAAGCACAGCGCACCTTGCGCCCGTTCGGGGCCAGCAATTCAGCCTTCAGCGAAAAACGCGAACCGCATTGGGGGCAAGTCAAAATCATGGGTGCAAAGGCCTTTTCATTTAAAAACGCATTGTTTAGGTTATAAAGCGAATGCACCAGCCCGGCAAGGGTGCCATTAAAACCCATGTAAAATGTCATGAAAAACGCATTTCTGATTTTCCCGATACTGTGTTTTCTCTCTGCCCCCCTATGGGCGGCAGAAACTGCGGATGCGCCGGAAGAAAAAACAGTTCAGGCCGCAAGCCCCTGCCAAATGGATGATCGCGTTTGTGTGTTAAAACAGATCGAGGAAACGGCAGAAGCCATTGATAATAAAAGCTGGCATGACCAGACTTTGCGCGAACTTGCCAAGACTTACGCCTTTGAAGGCGATACGGATAAAGCCATCAGCCTGATCGCCAAAATCCAGACGCCGGACACGCAAGCCATGACTATTCGCGGTATCGGCATGGCTGCCGCCGGGAATGAGCTGTCACAGGAACAATATGACGAGCTGTTTGCCAAGCTGCGCAAGGCGGCGGAAACGATTAGCCATCCGCCATCATATGCCATTGCCCTGACCTATATCGCCATGGCGCAAGCCTTCGCCGAAGATGATGAAGGCGCGTGGAAAACTGCCGCGGATATGGAGAATGATGCCCTCCGCCATAAAGCCTTTGGCGAGACGGCGGAAATTCAGGCCGAACGCGGTGACTTTGACGCCGCCATGCATAGTATCGAACAGATCGACAGCGAAGCCTATCGCAACAAAGCCTATAACATTGTTGCCAAGCTGCTGGCGGACCGCAAATTGTTTCAGGAAGCTTTGAATGCCGCCGCCAATATCACCAATGCCTATAAAAAGGCCGAGACAATGCAATATATCCTCGATATACAAAAACCGCGCGCTGTCGAGCGGGGAGGGTAAATCCAGATGATAAGATTCGAACATGTCGGCCTTCGTTATGGTGTCGGCCCGGAAATACTCAGTGACGTTAACTTTACGCTGGAAGCAGGTTCCTTTCACTTCCTGACCGGACCGAGCGGCGCGGGTAAAACATCCCTCCTTAACCTGCTGTTCTTGGGGCGCATGCCCACGCGTGGGCTGGTCACCATGTTCGGGCAAAACACATCGGATCTGGAGCGTGAACGCTCGCCCCCCTTGCGCAGCCGCCATCGGCGTGGTGTTTCAGGAATTCCGCCTGCTGCCCAATCTTTCCACCTTTGATAATGTGGCCCTGCCCTTACGTATTCAAGGCAAACCAGAGCGCGAAATCCGCGATAACGTGAACGAACTTCTGGAATGGGTGGGGCTTGGCGAATATAAAAACGCTCTGCCACTTACGCTTTCCGGCGGTCAGCAGCAGCGTGTCGCCATTGCCCGTGCGGTTATCGCCCGCCCCAAATTATTGCTGGCGGACGAACCGACCGGAAACCTTGATGATGAAATGGGCCTGCGCCTGATGAATCTATTCGACCAGCTCAACCGCATGGGTACGACCATCGTTATCGCCACGCACAGCCAGCTGATCATGGATCAGTATGCACACCCACGTATGATCCTCTCGCACGGGCATCTCCACATTGAAGAGCCGCAGCACTGGATGCGCCGCCGGATGGAGAATATGCGCTAATGGGCCTGATACGCGATAAGAAACTGGGTGTAGCGGAAAACCGCCGTTATGACTTGCCCTTGCATAAAAGTGGCGGCACGGGGTTTTTGATCCTGCTTGTTATGCTGATGACGTTTTTGGCCATGATGGCGCTTTCCAGCTTTTTTGTGCTGGGGGCAATTACCGACCGCTGGTCGTCCGGCCTTGAAAATAAAATGACGATTGAAATCCCTGCGGAAGATGAAAATGAAAAGCTGCTTACGGCTGAAAAGATTGAGGAAATGAGCAGGCTGGTCGGCACGGCCCTGAAAGACAACTCGATCGTGCAGGACTATAAGGTCCTCACCCGCGAGGATATTCAGGAACTGATCGCGCCGTGGCTGGGCGAGGATTTTTCCGATGACAATATGCCGCTACCGGGGCTGATTTCCGTGACGCTGCGGGCAGATGGGGCAAGCCGCCTTCCGGCGCTGGAAAGCGAGCTGAAAGAACTCGCCCCACATTTACGGATCGACCGCCACGAAAGCTGGCTAAATGATCTTTTGCACCTAACCAGTTCGCTGCAATTCTCAGCCTTCCTTATTCTGTTGATCATCAGCTTCACCACGATTACGGCAGTGGCGGGCGCCATCCGCTCCCGCATGGCGGAACACCGGAAGGAAGTGGAGCTTTTACACTTGATGGGCGCGCATGATCTTTACATTATGAAACAATTTCAGCGCCATGCCGTGAACCTGACCCTGAAAGGTGGCGTGGCCGGGGTTATCTTTTCCTGTCTTGTGTTGACGCTGATTTTCTGGATGGCAGGCCGTGAGTCTGAAGCCAGCCTTCTGCCCGGTTTTAATTTCTCAACCGTCCACATAATAACTTTTGCCTTATTGCCCCTTTTCGTGGCGGCTATTGGCGGCCTGACGGCACGTTTTACCGTCTTGCGCGCACTGGCAAAAATGCCGTAAAACAATGCCATGTTTTCCTCTGTCCGCTTTATTCTGTGGTGTCTGTTTACCCTGATCTTTATCTGGCTGGCGGGCTATGCCGCGTTCGTGCTGAAGGTGATTGATCAAAAACCTTCGGAAAACGCGCAAACCACCGATGCCATTATTGTTCTGACCGGCGGTAATTTCCGGGTCGATACGGGATTCGAGCTATTTGCGGAAAAGCGCGCGCCGCGCCTGTTTATTACCGGTGTCCATGAAACCGCCACACTGGATGATCTGGTCCGCGAATGGAAGGGGCTGGATAACGGCAGCCGTGCCCTGCCCGCCTGCTGCATGGCAGTGGGGCATAAAGCCCTGACCACCATCGAAAATGCTGAGGAGACAAGAGAATGGATCGCGATGGAAAAAGACTCCGTTAAATCACTACAGCTCGTGACATCGCCCTATCACATGCCGCGCGCGGTTCTTGAATTTCGCAGCCTGATGCCGGGCATTGAAATAATCCCTCATCCGGTCATGCGCGATACGCTGGGTCCGCGCGATGAGTTTTTCTGGCACATCACCTTCATGGAATATCATAAATGGCTGGTGCGCTTCCTCCAGCTTTCGGTGCGCCCGCAATGACGAAACGTTACTGGCTGCGCTCCACCATCTATAACATCACCTTTTATCTGCTAACGGTGCTGGCCTGTATCGTAGCTCTACCGATGCTGTTTTTACCACGCATCTGGTTTTTATGGGTGGTACGAACATGGCTAGCTCTGAATACGGCTCTGGAGCGGATAATCATGGGGCTGTCATACGAAGTACGCGGCCTTGAAAACCTGCCAGAGGATGGCAGCTTTATTGTCGCCGCCAAGCATCAAAGCGCCTATGAAACCCTGAAACTGCACGTGCTGTTTGAAGACCCAGCTGTCGTTCTGAAAAAGGAATTACTATCAATTCCCCTTTGGGGCGGCTTCCTGAAAAAATCAGATGTGATTGCCATCGACCGATCCTCCCGCGAACAGGCGATGAATTCAATTATCGAAGGCGCAAAACGGATGAGCGAACAAGGCGCCCGATCATCATCTTCCCGCAAGGCACGCGCGTAGGCATTGATGAAAGCACAAAAGACAAGCCATACAAGTTTGGAATCGCCCGGCTGTATGAAGCCACAAAACTGCCTGTCATTCCGATGGCGCTGAATACCGGATATTTCCACCCACGCAAGGGTTGGCTGAAACGCCCCGGCAAGGTGATGTTTGAATTCCTGCCCGCCATGGAACCCGACTTAAAGCGTGAAGAATTCATGAGAAAACTGGAGAGCGCGCTGGAAGAAAAATCCATCGAGCTGTTGCAAGATGCCCGTTATGCGGAAAAAGAACCCAATAAGCTTTTGCGGATTGTGTTCGGGATTATCTTTCTGGGCATCCTCGCGGCAGGATATTCATTCCTGTGGTTCAAGACCGCTGATTTTATCAAACAACAATTTAATGCCCTACACTTTTCGAATGCCGAACGCGCCATCACGGGCAACCTTTACATCAAAGGGTTTCCCGGCCCGATGCAGATTGTCGGCGGCGATGAATTTATTGAAAGCCGGGAAGGCCGCATCAAAATTGACGGCTTCCTGATCGAAGGCTTCCCCCTGCCTTTCGCCCCACTTCGGCTGGAGACCAGGAAAATTACAGTTAGCCATTTCCGCTACCCCGAACCGTTTATCATTGACAGTGCCGTTCTGGATTTCAGCATCACAGGTCTTAATACCATTCATATCTCGGACGGTCTGATTACATCCGGTGAGTTTTCAGCGACGCCGGAAGGCACGGTTATCATCCCGCAAAACGCCCCGCCGGATATCACCCTTAATGTGGCGCTTCAAAATCACCCGGCACTGGTACAAACACTTATTGAAAAAAACATGGTTGATCAACGCAGCGCGCTTTTCATCAGCGCGGGCTTAAGCGCTTTCATGCGGGATGGTGTGGTGAATGTGCCTGTAACGGTGAAGGAAGGTACAGTCTACGCCGGGCCGTTTGCTATCGCAAAGTTACCGGGGATTAGTCCCGACCGGTTTTTACCCGCTCCGGTGACGGATACCCCTCCGGCCCCATCTCCATAATCTGTTTTCTGATCTGGCGGGAACGGCTGAACGCCTCAAACAACGCATCGCCGTCACCCTGACGGATGGCTTTTTGCATGGTGGAGAGTCTTCTGAGAAACGCTGCAAAATCTCCAGCACCGCGCGTTTATTGTTCAAGAACACATCGCGCCACATGGTGGGGTCTGACGCCGCAATCCGCGTGAACCCCCGAAAACCGGACGCGGAATATTTAATGACTTCGGACTTAATATCATCTTCCAGATTATCCGCCGTGCCCACAATCGTGTACGCAATCAAGTGTGGCAGGTGAGATGTAATGCCGAGGATAAGGTCATGGTGGGCTGCCTCCATAATCTCAATCTTCGCGCCGCATTCCTGCCAGAAGGCGGACACCTTATCAATCGCCTCCACGCTGGTATTATGCAACGGGGTCAAGATCGTCCAGCGCCCTTCAAACAGCTCCGGGAAGCCACTTTCCGGCCCCGAATGTTCCGTCCCCGCGATGGGGTGACCGGGGACCAGCTCAACCGTTTGCGGCAAATGCGGCTTTAATGCATCAATTACGGCCTGCTTCACAGACCCCACATCGGTAACAATAGCTTTATCTTTTAAGAACGGGGCAATCGCCTCCCCAATCAAACCCATCGCGCCCACGGGTACGCAGAGGATAACAAGGTCGGAATTCTTCACCCCTTCCGAGAGGCTGGTAGTGGCCTCATGGGCGATACCCAGTTCGCGCACCTTGTCGCAAACCTTGGGATTAATATCAACCGCCACCAGCGTTTCCGCCAGTTGCTTATTCATGGTGATGCGCGCCAGTGATGACCCGATTAACCCAAGACCGATAATGGATATCTTCTTAAACATGGGAACGGTTCTACCCCATGCACGCTGCAAATGCATATGAATTTTTTTTGTGATACAAAAGAAACCATGCCGTTGATCGCCCATAACGATTTGCCAACCTATAAACGCCTGATGGATGAAGGGCGCAGCGTGCTGCCTCAGGGCCGCGCGGTGACGCAGGACATCCGCGAGATGCATATCGGGCTTTTAAACCTGATGCAGGACGCCGCGCTGGAGGCAACAGAACGCCAGTTCTTCCGGCTGGTGGGGGAAAGTAACAAGATTGCACAGTTTTACATCCACCCCTTTACCTTGCCGGAAGTGGAACGGTCCGCCGAGGCGCAGGCCCACATAGATCGTTATTACACGACCTTTGATAAGGTGAAGACAGAAGGCTTGGATGCCCTGATCGTCACGGGTTTAAACGCCAGCGGCCCTGAATTATCGGAACTACCGATCTGGAAACCGTTGATCGAAGTATTCGACTGGGCGTGGGAGAATACGACATCCACCATGACCGCCTGCCTCGCCACCCATGCGGTCATGGAATTCCGCTATGGCCAGAAACGTCAGCCGCTAGAGAATAAGCGCTGGGGCGTTTATAAAAGCCGAGTGCGCCAACGTAATCACCCGATTGTCGAAGGCATGAATACGGTGTTCGACGTGCCGCATTCCCGCTGGAATAATATCAGCTGGGAACAGTTTGAGGCCGCCAATATGCGTATCCTCGTCAACAGCCATGAAGGCGGGGTGCATTGCGCCACCAGCCCGGATGGCTTTCGCCTTGTCTGTTTTCAGGGGCATCAGGAATATGACACGGTAAGCCTTTTGAAAGAATTCCGCCGCGATGCCGAACTTTATTTTAAGGGCGAACGCGCTGTCTTCCCGCCCTATCCCGATCATTATCTATCGGATGATGCGCAAGACCTTCTGGATAAATGGAAAGCAGAATCCTTGAAAGCCGGTGAGTTTTTAAAATTCCCGGAAGAGGAACTGGAACCTCTGATCGAAAACACATGGCGCGACTCCGCCAAGGCCATTGTCGGTAACTGGATCGGCAAGGTGTATCAGCTCACGCATATGGATCGCGACAAACCGTTCATGGACGGTGTGGACCCCAATAACCCGTTGAGGATTTATTAGACAGCGGGCTGTGCCTTACGCCCCATCACCGGCACGGCGGCTTTTACCTTCGACCCCCGGCTTTTATCAATCGGTGCGTAAAGCTGTTTGCTGGCTTCCACGATATGCACCCCGCCCAAAGGCCAGACATAACGTCCGTATTTTTCCAATACAAAAGCGGCTTTCAAGGCGGGCGTGAATTTCAGCGGCGGGAAGAACAAAGCCTGCTCGGTACGCTCATGCACGAATTTATTTTCAAGCAGCGTGGCGGAAAGCTGGGACGCCGTATAAGGCGCCCGCCGCCAAACGGTGTCCAGTCAGCCTGCGCCCAGAGCGCGGTGCGGTTTGGCACGACAACAATCAATCGGCCCGTGGGGCGCAGAATACGCCATACTTCCTCCAGCGCGCCCTGCACATCATGCGAAAACTCCAGATGATGAAACAGAATCACGCGGTCCAGCGTGCTGCTCGCGAACGGCAGGCGGTCTTCCTCGGCATAGGCCGCCAGATTTTTCTCACCCGAAGGCCAGTGATGGATACCCTGCCATGGGGGCATCACAGCGTAGGTGCGTTCAGCTTCGCTCATGAAGGGGCGCAAGTAAGGGATGGCATAGCCGCAACCCAAAACCTCCAGTCCTTTCACATCAGGCCAAAATGTCCGCAGTTTTTCACGCAAGATATGCCGCACCGTCAAGCCAATCCGGCTGTGATAAAAGGCTTTCAAATCATAGGCTGAGACGTGCATAAGGTTGTTTTACAACATCTGACGGATCGCCGCAACGAGCGGGATGTCAGCAGCCGGCATCGGGTAATCGG
>JAJOJU010000041.1 GCA_021208265.1 Alphaproteobacteria bacterium
TCAACATTGCGGATCAGCAAACCAATCGGCGTGCCGGTAGTAAGCCCCTCAAACACGCCCGCAAAAATTTCCACCTCATCCGGCTCGCGGCGCTGGGTGGTGTGGCGGCTTTTGGCCGGGCTTGCGCAGATCGAGAAATTTCTGGATATCCTTTTCCGTAAGCGGAATGCGCGGCGGCACCCCATCAACCACCGCCCCGATACCCGGGCCGTGGCTTTCGCCAAAGGTCGTATATTGAAAAAGCGTTCCGAAACGATTGCCAGTCATAAAAGTGTTATACCACGACCTTCTATGCCTTGCCCACAATCACCTTATCTTTTTGAGCGGATAATGTACCCTGCTCGATCACGGCAACGGTAAGGCGGCTGATAGCCACGCGCTTGCCGGTGGCTTCTTCGGTGATATCGGTCTGCCAGACTTGCGTGCGGCGGCCTATATGCAAGGGGGAACAGGTGCCGATCACAAATCCTTCCGTCACGGCACGGGTGTGGTTGGCGTTAATTTCAAGCCCCACGGCGCGGTAGAGATCCGGATCGATCGTCATCCATGCGGCGACACTGCCCAGAGATTCCGAAAGTACGCAGGATGCCCCGCCGTGCAGAATGCCGAAGGGCTGTGTGGTGCGCTTGTCGACCGGCATCACGCCCTTTAAATAATCCGGCCCGATTTCGGTGAGATCAATCCCGATATGCGCGGCAAGGTTGCAATTGCGCACCCCTTGGATCATATCGAGCATGTAGGGCTTGAACCAGATGGAAGTCATGAGAATGCCTTAAGCAGCTTTATCTTCTTTCTTGGGGGCAATACCGTTAAGAAGCTCCGCCGTTTCAGCAGCGCTTTCCACGGCGACCATACCCACGGTGTGGTAACCGGCATCAACATGCATCACCTCGCCCGTTACGCCCGCGCCGAGATCAGACAGCAGGAACAGGCCTGATCTGCCCACATCCTCAATCGTGACATTACGGCGCAGCGGGGAATTCAGCTCATTCCATTTCAGGATATAGCGGAAATCACCAATACCGGACGCTGCCAGAGTTTTAATCGGCCCGGCGGAAATGGCATTCACGCGGATGTTTTTGGGGCCGAGATCAGCCGCCAGATAACGCACCGATGCTTCCAGCGCGGCTTTAGCCACGCCCATCACGTTGTAATGCGGCATCACGCGCTCAGCGCCATAGTATGTAAGGGTTACAAGGCTGCCACCTTCTTTCATCAGCGGCACGGCGCGCTGGGCAACGGCAGTGAAGGAATAAACGGAGATATCCATCGTGCGCGTGAAGTTCGCGCGGGTGGTATCCAGATACAGCCCGTCCAGCTCGTTTTTATCGGAGAACGCAATGGCGTGCACCACGAAATCAAGCTGGCCCCACTGCTTTTCAATTTCCTTGAACGTGGCATCGATGGAAGGCTCATCCGTTACATCGCAAGGCACAACAATCTTCGCACCGATTTGTTCCGCCAGCGGGCGCACGCGCTTTTCCAGAGCTTCACCCTGATATGTGAAAGCCAGTTCAGCCCCGGCTTGGTGGGCCGCTTCGGCAATGCCCCAGGCAATGGAACGGTCATTCGCCACGCCCATGATCAGGCCTTTTTTACCTTTAAGAAAATTATTCTGGAATGTGCTCTCGCTCATGATCTGTTTTTAACTCTTCAGTCAATCTTTTGATGGATAATTGTGGTATCCTACACATTTACGGCTCTGCGTCCAGAGCCTTGTTGAAGATTAATCATGGCCCTGACCCGCGAAAAGACCGAACATATATGCGAACGCGCCCGGCGCGCACTGGCGCAGATCGATCGTGATGTCAAACCTGTCTTCATAATATATCGCAGCGGTGAGTTTGAAACGGCGCTTAACAACGCCAAACAGAAATGGGAGCGCAGCCGTGCCGGGAAGATTCTGCTTAAATTTCTATCTGAGATGCAGGAACCATCCGGCCCCCAATTTTCCGGCATTGTGTATTACAACCCGCGCAATCTTATACCTTTCCTGCGGCAGGAACAAATATTGGCCCCGGTATTTGTGAACATTGATAACTTCATTGACCCGGCGGAAGCACAGCATCAGGTGTATCATTCGTTCTGGCATATCCTGAACCTGTTAAATGATTTCCGTCTGGCACGAAAAACCCCGGAAACACAAGATTATACGCAGAAAAAATTCATTCTGAAGCCGCAATATCTGAAATTCAAGGAAACACGGCATAACCTGATCGCGGATATTTTCGGGGCTTTTATGACGGAATTTGAACAAAAATCGAATTTCATTGAAAAACTGGCATTGATCCGCGCCGAACGCACCATTCAAAAAACGCCAGGCTTCCTGCTGGAAAAATACCCCTACCCGCTGGTTGCGGAAGCTTCCCGCCTTGTTTTTGACGATTTAAAATCCGCCTTTGAAGACATCAACCAGCTTTTCCCGGTTGCCTTTAAAATGGCGTCGGAAGTTGCCAGTACATATGGTGATGAGGTCATTCAGCAATGGCGGGATTTCTGCCTGCCCGCACAAGAAATGGCATGGCTGGATTACGCGCCGGAGACTATTCTTGGTAACGCGGTTTTTACAGCGGAGGACCCTTACGTACGAACCAGCGCTTATTTGATATGCGAATTACTGGAACATACGGCAGAACCGGCTGCGAACCGTAATCTCTATAACCCCTATGCCACGGGCGAGAAAAACCGCTCCCTGCACTTTCGCGCCTGTGAGGAAGCATTCCACCGTATTCTGTCCCGTGCCGCTTCCATGAGCGATCCTTCCGCCTTTATCGAGGAAGTCCGCCGCCAGAATAAACAACTGGCGCAAGGCAACCCGACTGGCTGGTGCGCCTACGCCATTATGGAATCAGGGAATGTGTTCGAAAAATGCCTGCAAACCGAGCTAACGATTGAAGATGTCTCCGATGCCTTCCAAAAGGCTCTGCCCCGCGTCAATTGGGAAGATATTTTAAAGGTCAGCCGGACCATCATCACCATGCACCGCGAGAAAAAAGACTTTCGGTTTAAATGAAATTGCCTCAGCCCTTTCGCATCTGGAGGGCGTGGAGGAGATTATCAAGACGCTCCGTATCTCTGTTAAATCCGACTTTTTCGATGCCAATGTTACCCATGCCCAACGCCATAAAACTATGAAAACGCCGATCAAGCTGGGCTTCGGGCCGGAAGCGGAAATTTCAGGTGATAAAGAAGATGGCAAAGAAGAAGCGGCCTGATTTTCACCGGGCCGCCTCGCAATCTTTAATCAATCAAAGCTGTTTAGCTAACAATTTCCCAGGAACCGTCCGGCATCTGGCAGGCTGTGCCGTAAGCGCTCTCACGCTTGCCGCCTACCACGATTTCCTGCTGGTATTCGCGGCAGTAACGCCCGGACGACGCATAACCGTCACGCACAGGCGTGATAGAGCCGGCATTACCGGATTGCGGGTTATTCCAGCTGATCGTTTCACCCACAGGGGCCGCATAAGCGCGGTTTTGCGCCTGCATGGCATAAGCCTTGTCAGCATTATCAAGCGAAGCCCCGATTTCGGAACCCAGCAGACCGCCCAGAAGAACGCCTGCGCCCGTCGCGATCAAGCGGCCTGAACCGCCGCCCACTTGTGAACCGAGAACGCCACCGGCCACAGCACCGCCCAGCGCGCCGACCGTTTGCTTCGTGCCCGCATTCTGGAACGTGTTCTGGCATGCACCCAGACCCAGAGTCGCCACAGCCATGGTGAGAATGACAAATTTTTTCATAGATCATAATCCTTTCATGAATGATCAAACTTGCGGATTGTATCCGCAAAAATATATTTAGTACAGGGTTTCACAAAGTACAGAAGAGCAATGACAAACATTATTCCACAAAATCCTAACGCTTTATTCGAAGAATGGTTCCGGGAAGCGCAGAAAAGTGAACCTAACGACCCTTCCGCCATGGCGGTATCATTGATTGATGCGGAAGGAAAACCATCCGTACGCATTGTATTAATGCGAAAATATGGCGAAAAAGGATTCGAATTCTTTACCAATTACGAAAGCCGCAAGGGCAAAGGGCTAGAGAAAAACCCTTATGCGGAGCTGTGTTTCTACTGGAAATCGCTCCATAAACAGATCCGTATCACGGGCCGCGTGGAAAAAACCAGCGCGGCAGAATCAGATGATTACTTTAATAACCGACCGCGCGGCAGCCGTGTGGGGGCGTGGGCTTCACAGCAATCCCGCCCTATGGAAGGATATGAGGAATTGCAGGGACGCATGGATGAATTTGAAGCAAAATTTGAAGGGATGGAGGCCATCCCCCGCCCGCCGCATTGGGGCGGATTTCGGGTTATCCCCGAAAGGATTGAGTTCTGGGAAGAACAACCCTTTCGCCTTCACAAGCGTTTCGTCTATATAAAACAAGGAAACACTTGGAAAACAGAATGGTTGTACCCATGAGCGCTGTAGTAAAAAAATATAAACGCGGAGAAGCGGAGTTAGAGAGGTTTGATAGCAACAAGACTCCGACTCTCCGGAACTCCGCGTAAAATAATTTATACGGCTTCGCTGATCAAAGAAGGTTGAAAATGGCAAAAACAGCTAAAAAACAAACATCCGAGCAGCAGAATTTCAGTGCCGATGTTGCACGGCTTTTGGAAATTGTGGCGGGCGCTCTTTACACCAATCATGATGTGTTCCTGCGTGAGCTGATATCTAACGCCGCCGATGCCTGCGGCAAGCTGCGCTTTGAAGCCATTCAAAACCCGGCCCTTACCAAGGGCGATCCTGATTTTCGCATCCATGTATTCAAAAACACGGATGATCGTACTGTGGGTGTATTCGATAACGGCATCGGCATGAGCGCCGAAGAGCTGGCGGATCATTTGGGCACAATCGCCAAATCCGGCTCCCGCGCGCTCATGGAACAGGTAAAAGCCAGCAAAGGCGGCGATGCCCTGAAGCTGATCGGCCAGTTCGGCGTGGGGTTTTATGCCGCTTATATGGTGGCATCCCATGTGCGGGTTATCAGCCGCAAGGCGGGCACGAAGGATACGAATGTGTGGGAATCAGACGGCAGCACGGGCTTTACCGTGCGCCCGGCGAGCGCGGAAGAATCCGCCCTCCTCCACGGTGATCGCGGCACGCTAATCACGCTTTCCATTAAAGATGAAGGCGCAGAATTCCTGATTGAAGAGAAACTCCGTCAGGTGATTGAGCATTATTCCGACCATATCGATACGCCGATTTATCTGGCAGAACCACAATTCAAGGAAGGCCAGAGCGCCGTTAATCAGGCCTCCGCGCTTTGGATGCGCTCAAAATCGGAAGTGACGGAAGAGGAATACACGGCGTTTTACAAGCACATAACCTTCGGTTTTGATGAACCGCTCCTCACCTGCCACTGGCGGGCGGAAGGGATGATTTCCTTCAACGCGCTTTTATTCCTGCCCACCATGCGCCCGTGGGATTTATATGACCCCACGCGCAAAAACGCCGTGAAGCTTTATGTGCGCCGCGTGTTTATCTCCGATTCCATCGATGGCCTGATGTATCCGTGGCTGCGCTTTGTGCGCGGGGCTATCGATTCCGAAGATCTCCCCTTAAACATCAGCCGCGAAAGCCTGCAATATAACCCGGTGATCGGGAAGATCCGTTCCTCCGTTGCCAAGCGCGTGCTGGGGGATTTGAATAAACTCTCACAGAACGATGAACCGGCGTTCCTCACTTTCTGGGCGCAGTTCGGCGCGGCCATGAAGGAAGGGCTTTATGACGCCGCCGAGCACCGCGAGGATATATTCAAAATCTGCCGCTTTGCGACCACGCATGAGGATGGCAAAAGCCTTGCCAGCCTTGATGATTACATCGCCCGCATGAAGCCTGATCAAAACGAGATTTATTACATCAGCGGCGAAAATGTTGAGGCCCTGCGCCGCTCGCCGCAGCTGGAGGGCTTCAAGAAACACGGGCTGGAAGTGCTGCTCTTCACCGATACGATTGATGATTTCTGGCTCCAGCAAGTGCCGGAATTTAAAGGCAAGGTATTTAAATCAGTCACCAAAGGTGCGGTTGATCTAAAGGACGAGAGCAAGAAAGAAGAAGCCCCCGCCCCGGAAAAACCGAGCTTTTGCAAAAGCTGAAAGACGCGCTGGCCGATGAGGTGGAGGATGTTATTTACTCTCGCCGCCTCACCGATTCCCCCTCCTGCCTCATCGCGCCGGAAGGCGGCGTGGATATGCATATGGAGCGGGTTTTGAAGCTGCACCAGAAATATGACGGCAATACAAAGCCCGTGCTGGAAATCAACGCCGATCACGCGCTGGTGAAGAAAATAGAGGATGGTAACAAGGGCGAGCTGGCGGATTACGCCTATCTGCTGCTGGATCTGGCGACCGTGAGCCAGGGCCTGCCCGTGAAAGACCCGGCACGCATGAGCCGCATTATCACCAGTTTAGTTTAAATTCCGGCCCGGCCTGTGTTACCATGAAAGAAGACGGGCTAATTCATAACAACAAGACGCGCATGATATTTCGTATATTCCTTGCTGTTTTTGTGCTGCTGGCGGGTGCCGGCAACATTTATGCGCAGGAAGTGGCACCCACATGCGATATCACCGTTCAAAATCAGATAAAACAGCAAGCCTGGATGGAAGGGCAGCGGGAGCTGGAAATCGCGCAGCGCCTTATCCTGAAGCCTGACTCTGTTCTCGAATATTCATGCTTTGAACAGGAAGCCCGCCGCTGGGGCACCAATGACAGGGCCAGTAACTGGCCGCTCGGCAACCCTGGCGCAAATGCCTGGAACTTCGGCAATTTTGGTGGTGGCGCCAGTCCACCTAATCTGGGTAATGCCATTGACACTCTGGTTCTGGATTCCTTGACCCAATATCTTGAAAATTATGGTCACCTGTTCCTGGGCGGGACTTACAAGCTGGAGTATGTTTGCAACCGATATTCCGACCATGCGGAATGTGTTGAGGGGGAACCTGAAGAAAACAAAAGCCTGTGCGATGTATGCCGCAACAATAACGCCTTTATTGAAACGGATGCGGAGAATACCCGCTGCAACCCGCATTTTATGGTGTGGTATCTGGCTAAATGCGCTAATGAGGTATGGGAGCCTGATACCCCGACCGACCCGGCTTATTTCTTCCCGCTGCAAAAATTTGAGGGCAGCAGCATTTTTGATATCCTGAGCCTTGATGTCCGGGACATGCCCCGATCCTGCGAAGATCCCTATAAATCGGACCGAAACTCACTGATCCAGAATATACAGACGCGCTTGAAAGCCTTCCCTGACGCCACACAAAACCCACCCTTGGGGGTTGATAACGCCAGCAAAATGTCTGGCTCCGCAGGAGGGCAAACCTACAAAGAGCGTCTGGATGCTTGCGGCACCGCCGTTAAAACAGGTTTCAAAGTCAAACCGCTTTCCGGTGAATCGCAGATATACGATGATGCTGTCTGCATCAGCCCCGGATGCACCTATAACGGCACAAGCTGTAGCCAGTAATTTTTTAGAAAAGCCCCTGAAAATGGGTCGTGACCATTTCATCGATTTCCTCATCGGAAAATTCGAAATGGCGGCCCAGTTCCTCAATCATGATCTGGCGGACAATGATGGAAAGATCATCCCCCGTCTCGCACCACATATCCAGAAGCGGACGTCGGTAAAGCATCAAAACATCGTCATCATTCGCCGTTTTGCGGACCACACCCGGGGATATTTCACCGCCGCTTTTATACAAAGCCACCAGTTCATACGGGTCATCCAGATCAAGCTCTGATTCCGTGGTTTCGTCAGCCAGTTCCTCAACGACCACTGTCAGCCCTTCGCAAAACTCCTGAAGCTCGTCCGGCAGATTAAGCAAGAACTCAGCCGCCAACACCTCCAGGTCGTCATGACTGGGGGGCGTTGTGTAATGCATGATTATCTTTTGTGCTTCGGCGCGCACTTGGGCTACACTCCTTAAAGGCTGATATCTTTGATATTTAAAAATACTGACAGATTCTCTGGGGGGCGGCAAGGAAGCCGAAAAAATACACATGACAAAACTGGGAAAAAGTGAAATTCAGGATAAACTCAGAGCCTTACCCGGCTGGACATTCAGCGATGATGCCGGGCGCGATCTGATTTTAAAGTCATTTCAATTCAAGGATTTTAATACCGCTTTCGGATTCATGAGCCGTATCGCCCTGCTGGCAGAAAAAATGGACCATCACCCGGAATGGTTCAATGTCTATAACCGCGTGGAAATTACCCTTACCACCCATGATGCCGGCGGCGTAACGGATAAGGATATAAGCATGGCAGAGGCCGCCAATGCTTACGCCGCGTCATAATCCTAGATGAACCCACATTTTTTAGGTATAGTAGAAGGCTGAAACTATGCCTTACAAACTCAATTCCGTGCGAATCCTGCTAATCGACGATATGCGATCCATGCTCACGCTGACAAAGTCCGTGCTGGGCATTTTCGGCTTTAAGGATATTTATATGGCTTCCAACGGCGAAGAAGGTTTCGATATGGTCATGGAACATGACCCGGATCTGATTATCACCGACTGGATGATGGAACCCGTAAACGGCCTTGAATTCAGTGAACGCGTGCGCCGTGACCCCATGACACCCAACCCTTATGTGCCCATTATCATGATGACGGGCTTTAGTTCAAAATTGCGCGTTGAGCAGGCACGCGATGCAGGGATAACGGAATTCCTGATGAAGCCGTTCAGTTCACGCGATTTATATACCCGTATCCATACTATTATCGAGAAACCCCGGCAATTTGTGGATTCCGGTGAGTTCTTTGGCCCCGACCGACGCCGCAAGCGCACGCCCGATTCGCGGCACCCGTAAGCGCGGTGATGACCCGCCGCCGGCAGAGACCGCCTATCTGGATGCCCCATCTGACGATGACATGCGTACGGCTGACGAAATTCTGAAAAAACTTCAGGTCGATGCCCGCAAAAACGTGACCGACTAAACGGCTGAGGCATATGAACGAGAAAAAAAAGATATCGGCATCCAAAGCCCGTTTTATTAATCCGCCCAACCGGATCAAACAAAAAGCAGGCTCAGGCGGAATCAGCGATACCCTTATTGAACGGGCACAGTTTCACATTGAAACATCAGATTTCGACTACACGCCGGAAGCTGAAATACATATCAAGGCGTTATCTGATATTATCGCGGGCCTGAAAAAAGGGAAAACCACCGGACCAGTCGATCCGCTGATAAACCCTGTCATGCAGCTCAAAGCCAGTGGCGGCATGTTTCATTATCAGCTTGTCAGCGATGTGGCTGATATTGCCCTTAATTTCCTGGAGAGCCTGAAGACGCTGAACGATGCCGCCCTTGATGTTGTTCAGGCGCATCTGCACACCATCCGGATTATCATGAACAATAAGCTGAAAGGTGATGGCGGCAAGGAAGGCTTTGCCCTGATACAAGAGCTGGATAAAGCCTGCCAGCGCTACTATGCCAAATATGATCCGGAAGGTAACAAGAAAGCGAAATAACGCTTGTTCATACACATTTAATAAAACATATGGTATAGTGGAAAGATGAGTACGATTGACACAGCCGCCGCCGGTATCGCCACACAGCAGGCCATTGCCCGCCGTGATGTGACTGTTTCGCTTCTTAAGAATGCTGCTAATCAGGATCAGGCTGTTGCCAATTTGCTTGAACAGTCAGTTGACACCGTAAAAGCTTTGAATTACCGCGGTCAGAATGTGAATATCACAGCATAGAATTCAGATGGCTTGGGAAAAATAAAGGGCGCTTCAACAGCGCCTTTTTTTTGTTGCAGATGCTAGGCCGCCGCCGCCGCACGTTCGGCAACGTGGTTCATCTCCCACAATTGCCCCAATATCTCAGCCATCTGATGAACATCTTGCAGGCTGTGAGCGGCTGTTGCCGTCAGGCGCAGGCGTTCCGTCCCTCGCGGCACGGTGGGGTAATTAATCGGCTGAACATAGATGCTGTAATGATCCATCAAAATCTGAGAGATTTCGCGACAGCAATTGGGTTCCCCCACAATTAACGGCACGATGTGACTTTCGCCTTTCAGGAACGGCAGGCCGGAATTTTCCAGCAGCCCCTTAAATTCCGCCACATTGCGGCGCATTTTGGCGCGCTCCACATCCGATACCATCAAATGACGCACGGCGGCATTAGCCCCCGCCAGCACGGAGGGCGGCAGGCTGGTTGTAAAAATAAAGCTGGAGGCGAAGCTGCGCACGGCATCCACCATCGCGCGTGTGCCGGTGATAAACCCGCCCATGCCGCCATAAGCCTTGCCGAATGTGCCTTCGATCATATCGATGCGGTGCATGACGCCACGCTCTTCCGCCACACCGCCGCCGCGCTTGCCGTAAAGCCCCACACCGTGAACTTCATCCAGATAGGTCATCGCACCGTATTTTTCAGCAAGATCACAGATTTCGGCGATCGGGGCGATATCCCCTTCCATCGAATAAACCGATTCGAAAGCGATGATCTTGGGGGCGCTCGCATCCGCCGCGCGGAGCAGGTCCTCCAGATGATCCAGATCATTATGGCGGAAAACCTTCACTTGTGCCTTTGAATCGCGCATGCCGTGAATCATCGAGGCATGATTAAGCGCGTCCGAGAATATGATACAGTTCGGGAACAGCTTGCCCAGAGTCCCCAGCGCGCCTTCATTGGCGACATAGCCGGAGGAAAAAACAAGGGCCGATTCTTTATCGTGAAGCTCCGCCAGCGTTGCTTCCAGTTCCGCGTGATAGCGCGTTGTGCCTGAAATATTGCGTGTGCCCCCTGCCCCGGCGCCGCTGTTTTCCAGCGCGGCATAGGCGGCTTCCAGCACCACCGGGTGCTGACCCATACCGAGGTAGTCATTGCTGCACCAGATGGTAACATCCTTCACCGACCCGTCAGGCGCATGATAGCGCGCTTTGGGGAATTGCCCGCAGAGGCGCTCAAGCGTGGCAAATGTGCGGTAACGCCCTTCCGCCCGGATTTCCTCCAAACGGCCGCTACAAAATCCTTCATAATCAAAAACTTCGGTCACACGCGTCCCTTATTGATAGATACTGCCTGCAATATAGATTACTTTAATAGCGGTACCAAATGACTTTTATCAAGGGTTTCTAAAATATGCTGATCACTTTCGGTTCGATTGCCATGATTTTGACGCTGGGTGTTGATACCCTGCCCGACCTGAACGAGGCCGTAACAGCAGGAAATTACACGATCGATTCCGGCGGCAAAGGGCAAACCAATCACTGGCTGCCGTGCGCGCCGGGGCGGACAAAGTCGCGCTTGTGGGTAAAATCAGCGATGATGAAATGTCTAACCATATCCTGACCAAATTGCGCCGTGAGGGCGTCATGACATCGGGCGTAGCACAAAGTGCCCTGCCCACCTCCACCCATATCACCATCCGTGACCCTGCCGGGCGGCGCTTCGAAGTCATTGCCACCGGGGCCAACGCCGAAACATCGCATGAACAGGTGCCGGATGAGATCCTGACCGACAAGGCGCTTTTATTATTACAGACTGACCTGTCCGCAGCTGAAAACGCCACCCTACTGGAACGTGCCAAGGCACGGGGTACCAAGACCGTTATGAACCTCGCCCCCTCCATCGAAATGTCGAAAAAGACGCTGAAAAATATTGATTACCTGATCGTCAATCACGATGAAGCCAAACGCCTCGGCGCGCAGCTGGACTTAAAAGTCGAAAACGATGCCATGAAAATGGCGGAAGGGCTGGCCCAGACCGGCGATCTACACTGTATTATCACGTTGGGCGCACGCGGCGCCGTGGCTGTTACGCCCGACAGAGTGGGCTGGGAAGTGCCCGCCCTGCCGATTGAGGCATTGATTGACCATGAAGGAGCGGAAGATGCCTATTGCGGCACGTTCGCTGCCTTTATCTATCAGGGAATGCCCTTTGCGCGGGCCTTAAAACGTGCCAGCGTGGCCGGGTCCCTTGCCTGCACAAAGCCGGGCATTCAGGAATCTTTTCCTTATCTGGATGATATTGAGAAAAACCTGGGGCGTGTCGAAGACCCGAAGCAGGTGGATTTATAAGCCCAGCGACCCGGCCCAGTTTTCCACCCGGCCCAGATCCTTATCCAGCGCCGCCATCACCTTGGCGAGATCGGGGCTGTCATCTTTTACCCATACACGCAAGGTTTTGGCGTAGATGCCCGCCAGCCCCGCCACTTTCAGTGCGCCTTTAACGCCGTAAGTCGAAATGCCAGCACTTTCCAGCATCCAGCACATGGAACGGCAGAGATGCGGCAAGGCAATCACCGCCTGCTTGGGGTCCAGCGTCATGGATTGCAGGATGGATGTCAGCCCGGCGCGGTGTTCGTTCAGAACCTCAAACCGGTCCATCAATATATCAAACAGCCGGTCGCGCTCGGAATCTTCCGGTGAAAACCCTGATAAATTTGCCAGCACTTGCTTATCGATCATGCGCTCAATGCCAGCCAGAATATCGAATTTGTCTTCGAAATGATCATGCATTTCAGCCAGCGAGATATTCGCCCCATCGGCAATATCCTTCAGCGAGACATGCGCCCAGCCGATTTCCGCCGCCTGTTTAAGGGCGGATAGAATAACGGCGGCTTTCAGGTCAGTTTTAGCGGGCATAAAAAACCTATAGTGCTTTTCAATCAATTTGTCATCGTGTTACAACGACTTTCGTAAACGAAAGGATTCTTAAAACCATGACCAATTCCCTTTACGGCGTGGCGGCTGTCGGAAACGCCCTTGTTGATGTGATCTCCCAGACGGATGAGGCGTTTATCAAAGATCAGCACGAAAAATTCGGCATGGAAAAAGGCGCGATGACGCTGGTGGATCAAGACCGCGCCCTGCAATTATATGATGCCATGGGCCCCGGCACGGAAACATCGGGCGGATCAGCCGCCAACACCATGGCGGGTTTTGCCAGCTTCGGTGCCAAAGCGCGGATTTAAATCTGCCAGCCATATCTCATATTGTTTACCATTCATCTTCGAAGGATTCAAATTCCTGTAATACTTCCATCGAATCCTCCGCTACCAAAGCCGACTCGACCTGCAGGCGTTGCTACGAGCAGTTGGCGCTCCTGATAAGCATTATAAAATTCAATAGCTTCGTTGATGTAATTGTTTCGGCTGGTTTCCAGGGTTTCTAATAGTTTTTCCATGTCCTGGAAAATGGGGTCCTGCAATTTTAATGATATACTTTTCATAGGCTCTATTTGTACAAATTTACAGCTTATTTTGATATAACTTCGGTGATACTTGTAAAGTTTCCAATTATAAAAAAACAAAAATCCCCCGCCCAACCACCGTTGCACGAGGGAAAATAATCCGTTTTATAGTTATAGGGAAAGATAAATGGAAATTGCTAATAGGGTAATACTAATGATTAATAGGATCAGAAAGAATAACCTTTCTAATTTTTTATTCATTTTATAATTAAAATCTTTTATTCAAGCCCAATTGAGCATAATATGGTAACAGCGCGTCTTCATCGTTGCCTTGTGCATTGGTAGCGCCCAAGCGCAGGGAAGCGTCAAAGCTTTTGCCGATGGATTTGCTTGCCTGCAAGCCATAAAAATAATGCCGCCAGCGGGTAAGTACAGCCATCTTTTATGCCAGGATAATCATCCTTGGGATGCTCGAATGTTTTAAATGGGTAATAACGGATTTGTCAAATCCAAATTCACCAGCGATGTGCCAGCCTGGTCGGTAATAGCCGAGTAAAGCTCCAAATTCAGCGCCGAAGCCAACGACTCTTACTACATCTGTTTCGTGTCTTCTGAAATTACCGAGAATTTTAGCGGTCAAAGCGAAGTTATTTATTGCTATCAATTCGATTTGCCCGCCGTATCTTACTTTGAAGTCATCTACTAAATCTTCGCCCATTGGGGCAGAAAAATCCATACTTAATAAAATCGGACGGAAGGCATTGATCGTATAGCTG
>JAJOJU010000037.1 GCA_021208265.1 Alphaproteobacteria bacterium
TGCTCTGGAAGGTCGCTTCCTCGATGCTCTCATTATACATCTCTTCAGGCGCTGCCATCGCGAACATCGCTACCATGTCCTGTGATGTGTATATCTCTCCGCTCGTCAGTTGGAAGGAGGGAGATGCTGAGGTGTCACCTGACGGTGCTGTTACCGTAGTTTTGGTGCCATCTTTCATGGTGATGACAAATTCACCGTTATGCTGTGTAACACTTAAAATGTCATTGGCAGCTACGTTCAGCGAACAAGTTTGTCCGTCTGCTGTTGTGATTGTTGTATTCATTTCATTCACCCCATGATTATTTTTTTCGCTTTGATTGGCGCCCGCTTCAGACATGACATCATCCTTTATATTTTACGTAATGCGTGTATGTATTTTCTATAATAGCATAAATTTATAGAAAATAAAGGAAAAATTTTATGTAATGTTAATTTTTTGTTAATAATTTGGTATTTTTTATGCTGGTATGTATTTTTATCCCGAAGCCTTTAAAAAAACGTTATTACTGCTATGCGAGTGCGTTACTGCATGGTAATCGTGTTTTGGTATTTTAGCCTGTGTGTAGAGTATTTTGATGACATCCGACAACCCGGCCCCTGAAATTGCAAAAACATCGATAGGAAGACGCCTGCGCGGTTATCTTCTTGCCGGTATTTTGGTGACAGCGCCGATTACGTTGACGGTTTATCTGACTTATCTGTTCCTGACATTCATTGATGCCAAGGTAGCAAGTATTCTGCCGCTGGAAATGTATGAAACCTATTACGCCCGGACAACCATTCCCGGCGTGGGGTTATTGGTAGCAATTGTGTTCTTCATGACTGTCGGGTGGTTCGCTACGAATTTTCTGGGGCGTACGGTTATTCGGGTTTCGGAATATATCGTTGATAAAATGCCGATCATCAGAACGATTTATGGCGCTATCAAGCAGATCATGGAAACGATTATGGCTTCGCAAGGCAATGCCTTCCGTGAGGCTGTCATGCTGGAGTATCCCCGCAAAGGCATATGGTCAATCGGTTTTGTTACGGGCAAGGCTGAAGGGGAAGTGCAGCGCCTGACGGAGAATGAAGTTGTGAATGTGTTCCTGCCGACAACGCCGAACCCTACCTCCGGCTTCCTGCTGTTTGTGCCGAAAAAAGACCTCGTTTTTCTGGAGATGAGTGTTGAGGATGCGGTGAAGCTTGTTGTTTCAGCGGGGATCATTAATCCGGCTGAAAAGAAAAAGAAGACAGCCAAGGCTAAAAAATAACCCCACTTGCAATAGATATATAATATGTGTGACCTGATCCGTTCTATTCAATCGCGCGATCCCGCCCAGCCGACCTTCTGTGAAGTGTTGTTCGGTTATAACGGTTTTCACGCCGTGTGCCTGCACCGGGTGAACCATTGGTTCTGGGGGCTGGGGCTTAGGGCACTGGCGCGTAGTCTTGCCAATATATCCCGCATTCTGACAGGGGTTGAGATACATCCGGCAGCGCTGATCGGCAAGAATTTGTTTATCGATCACGGTTCGGGCGTGGTGATTGGTCAGACAGCGATTATTGATGATGATGTCACGATATATCACGGTGTAACTCTCGGTGGGGTGGGCAAGGGCCGCAGAACCGGGGGACGGCGTCACCCGCATGTAAAACGGAATGCTATGATTGGCGCCGGGGCACAGGTGTTGGGCGGTGTTACTATCGGTGAAAATGCCCGCATCGGTTCCAACGCCGTTGTTTTAAAGGATGTGCCGGATGGCTGCACCATGGTGGGTAACCCGGCGCGGCCTGTGAACTGTGATAAGGATGCCGATTTCGCTTACGGCCTGACCCGCGAATTGATAGATCCGCTGGCGGAAACACTGGAACGGCTGGAAAAGGAACTGGCGGCGCTTAAAAAAAGCGAAAGGCGCTAGCCGCTCGACAAATACCGGATCGCCTGATCGCGTTCGAACAAATAAAGCAAAGTCCGCAAAGCCTCCCCGCGCGGGGATTTAAGTTCCGGGTCTTTATCGATGATAAGCCGGGCATCGTCATAAGCGGCGGCGAGAAGTTCGCCCTGGCCTTCAATATTCGCAAGGCGAAAGAACACGAGGCCGCTTTGCTTCACCCCTAAAATATCGCCTGCGCCGCGCAGCTCCAGATCACGCTCGGCGATCAGAAATCCATCCTCCGTTTCACGCATTACTGAAAGCCGCTCGCGCGCTGTTTCACCCAGCGGGCCTGTGTAGAGCAGGAAGCAGTAGGATTTATCACCGCCGCGCCCCACACGGCCCCTCAGCTGGTGAAGCTGTGACAGGCCAAACCGCTCGGCATGTTCGATCACCATGATCGTGGCTTCCGGCACGTTCACGCCCACCTCGATCACGGTGGTGGCGACGAGAACATCCAGATCGCCCTTGGCGAATTTTTGCATCACCGCGTCTTTTTCTTCCGGCTTTAAGCGTCCATGGATGAGGCCTACCCGCTCGCCGATCCAGTGTTTGAGAATATCATAACGTTCCTCGGCGGCGGCCAGATCCAGCTTTTCGGATTCTTCAACGAGAGGGCATACCCAGTAAACGCGATCACCGTTTGCAATCTGGCGTTTAAGGCCCTCCACCATGGGCTCAATTTTTTCAATCGGAATAAGGCGCGTATCGATGGGCTTCCGGCCCGGCGGTTTTTCATCAAGGCGGCTGACATCCATATCGCCATAGGCCGTGAGGGTGAGGGTGCGGGGGATGGGGGTGGCGGTCATCACCAGCACATCCGTTCCCTTGCCTTTGTTGGAGAGTTCAAGGCGCTGATGCACACCGAAGCGGTGCTGTTCATCAATGATGGCAAGGCCTAAATCAGCGAATTCCACGCTTTCCTGAAACAGGGCGTGTGTGCCGATGACAACTTGCGCCGCGCCGTTGGCGATTTGCTGAAGTTTCACTTCGCGCTCCTTCCCCTTGTCGCGGCCCGTGAGGGCGATAACGCGGATGCCAAGCCCCTCCAGCAACGGCGTAAGGCCCTCATAATGCTGACGGGCGAGGATTTCCGTAGGGGCCATCAGCGCCGCCTGCGCACCGCATTCGACGGCGTTTAACATGGCAAGCGCGGCGACGATGGTTTTACCGCTGCCCACATCGCCCTGTAATAGCCGGAGCATTTTTAAAGGCGATTCCATATCGGCATCGATCTCGGCAAGAGATCTTTTTTGTGCGCCCGTCAGCGCAAAGGGCAGGGCTTTGATCAGCTTTTCCCGAAGCATCCCGGCGGGTTTAAATTCCCGCCCGCTTTTCTTTTTCATGCGGGATCTGACGAGCGCGAGCGTGAGCTGGTTCGCCAGCAGCTCATCATAAGCAAGACGGGTGCGTGCTTTAACCGGAATGTCGGTATCTTTTTCAAAATGCACCGCTTTGATCGCCTCATGCCAATCCGGCCACTGGTTGCGTTTTTTGTAAGCCTCATCCAGCCAGTTGGGCAGCGTGGGGATAAAGCCGAGCGCACCCTTTACAGCTTTTCTCACGATTTTGTTGGTGAGGCCTTGGGTGAGAGGGTAGACGGGCTCAAGCTTTTCAATCTCATCCCGCTCCTCCGGTTTTACAACGGCATCCGGGTGCACGATTTGCGGGGTGCCGTTATAAAATTCCACCCGCCCGCTGATCACCCGCTTTTCACCCACGGGCAGCATCTTTTCAAGCCAGGCCTTGCCCATGTGAAAGAAGACGAGATTAATCTCCCCGCTTTCATCGCGGCACCATACGCGGTAGGGCTGTGATTTGCGTTGATTGGGCGCGTGTTTATCAACAGTGACTTCCACCGTAATCACTTGCCCCGGCTTAACATCAGAAAGCTTCGGCGCGGCGCTTCTATCCACCACATCAACCGGAAGGTGCCAGAGGATATCTAGAACCTTTGGCCCGCCCGTCAGCTTCTCAAACAGCTTGGCATTCTTAGGCCCCACGCCGGCAGGGTGGTGAGCGCGCGGAAAAGCGGATCGAGAGCAAAAGGGCGTTGAGTCATACAAAAGTTTTTAGCATATGCGCCGCTTCATGATAAACAAAAGCATGAGCAATGAACTTCAAAATACACGCAAGCGCCTGATCTTCCGTGCCGGGCACCGGGGGACCAAGGAAATGGATTTGCTAATGGGCGGCTTTGCGCTTGAGCATGTGCCGGGATTTGATGCTGAGGAACTGGCGGCGTTCGAAGTGCTGCTGACTGAAAACGACCCCGATCTTTATAACTGGATCACAGGCACTGAAAAACCACCCGCCAATATCGCCGAACAGCCGGTTTTTCAAAAATTGATGGCTTATAAATTTGCTTAGTTTTTCTTAAAAACAGCGCGGTAACAATAACCACCGTAAAGGTTTTCAAATTCCAGCGTGCCGCGGCCTTCGGTTGCCAGCTGGCGCAGGTAATCCTCAATCTCCGGCTTGTAGAAAACATGGAATTGTTTCAGCCACCAGAAGAGGAATTTGCGGAACGGCCCCGGCAGTTCACTCTGGGAACCAAAATCGATGATGTGAATTTCACCGCCTGCGGGCAGTAGTTTCAAGGCGTGATCAAACGATTCGCGCCATGGCGGAATAATGGAGAGGGCGTAGGAGAATACGAATTTATCGAATCTCTCGCCTTCCTCTAATCCAAAATGAGATTGGGGCAAGAAGGACTGCGCGAAGGCTTGGGTGACAGGAACCGAACAGCACATGCCTGCTTTCTTCAAATTCACGCCTGCCGTTTTCAGCATTTCGTCGGAAGCATCAAGCCCGAAGAATTTCACATCAGGATAGCGCCGCGCCATTTTGATGAGGTTACGCGCCGTGCCGCAGCCCACTTCACACACACGCTCGCCGGGTTGTGCATTCAGTCCGGCAATCGCCTTGTCACGGCCCAGAAGATAGTATTTGCGCGTGAGGTCATACACATGCCGCGTCCAGCGATACATGCGGTCCATCGCATCTTTCATTTCGCTTTCTGTGGCGGAGTGTGAGGCGCTCATCATGTGTTACTTATACCTTCTTTGCTGTGGCTTTTTTAGCCGCAGGCTTCTTCGCTGCTGTTTTAGCTTTTGCCGGAGTAGCTGCCTTTTTTACAGCCACTTTTTTTCACGGTTGCTTTTTTAGCAGGTGCTTTAGCTGCCGTTACTTTTTTTAGCCGCCGGTTTCTTTGCTGTCGGCTTAGTCGCCTTTGCTGGCGTCTTTTTTAACAGCTGTTTTTTTTAGCTACAGCCTTTTTAGCCGCAGGCTTCTTCGCTGCTGCTTTTTTGGCAGTTGCCGGTTTTGCCGTAACGGAAGCCGTTTTAACGGCTGCTGTTTTTGAGGCTGTTTTTTTTAGCTGTGTTTTTTTCTTCTTTAGGACCGCTTTTTTAGTGGCCGGTTTTGCTTTTGCTGCTGCTTTCTGAGCAGCAGCCTTCTTGGCTTTCTGCAATCCCACTTCGCCACCCAGCGTGTAAACGTGGAAACCGCCATAGATAGAAGAACGGTCTTTCCTGACAGCAGATTTCGAGGCGCTGGGGTCGTAATGGAAGCGCTTCAGAACATCCGGCGTCAGGGCTGTTGTCAGCGGGCTTTCAATGCCGGCTGTACGGAAGATAACGCGTGCGCCGGGGGCGGCTGTGCGCAGAACTTCATTCCAGAGTTCACGCAGCTGCTGGTCTGTCATCCAGTCTTGAGCGTCAAGGAACACGAAACAATCCAGAGAGCCTTGCGGCTGGGACTGCAAATATTCGGTGATCAGCGTGTTATGTACGGTCACGCGGTCAGCGTTGGCCTTAAGCTTTTCATAGTTTTCTTTGGTCAGATAACGCGGCACGGCCTGACGATTAAGCTTGTCATAGCCACGGCCAAAGGCCTGCCATGCGAAATAGTTGCTCTCAATCGGGAAGTCGCAGGCCAAGCGGCGCAGGCGCTCGTTCAGAAGGCCTGCCATGTCATTGCCCTTATTTTTTGCGGCTTCATTCAGCTCATCAAACTGGGAAGGCGGAATACCGAGGCCGTAAAGGGCCGGGGGCATGTTGCAAATAAACTTCACGAGTTTCTTCTGGAAGATGGGGCCGAGCGTGCGATCGTAAACTTCGCCTTGTTCCTTCAAGGTTTTGGCTTTCAGGATGTCGCGCGGGTCCTGCCCGTAGATTTTTGCAAGCAGGTGAACCACGCCGATGAAGCGCCCTAAAATACCGAACTGGTATATGTTCTTACGGAAGTAATTGATGCGGCGACCATGGACGAGGCTGTAGCCTTCCCAGTATTTACGGGAGAACGGGTCCAGATTCGGCGCGATGTATTTGTAGTAGTTATCAATGTTTTGCTTCTTGTCGGCATGACCGAAGAAATTGAAGAAGCTCTCATAATCCGGCAGATGCTTGGCAGCACAAAGCTTAAGGCGGCTTAAAGCCACATGAGCGGGGTTGAGATCAATCGCTTTAACCGCTGCCGGTTCTTCCGTCAGATAGTTCATGATGTTACAACCGCCGGAGGCAATCGTCATGATACGGCTCTGATCTTTTGTAATTTTCAGAGCTTCCAGATCCACTTCCGGATCTTCCCATATTTGGGGATAAACAAAGCCTCGGAAGGTGAGGCTGAAGAGCGTTTCAAGGAAGCCGCGCTTGCTGATGATTTTGTTACCATGGCCGTGAACGGCTTTTTTCAGCAGTTCGGTTTTGGTTTTCTCAATAGAAAGCGTTGAGATTTTTTTGTTATCTTGTTTGCTTTCGGGCGATTTTTTTTGGCGGCGGCTTTGGCTGCGACATATCTAATTCCACTTGTGTTTAAAGTCGATTCTTGATTAACCCGAAATGTATATATAAAAACTCTAGGGCTTACAACATAAGAAAAGCGCGACTATGACAGCCGTTCCACAGGTTTCGAAAGAAAACCCCCGCATGATATACGGCCTTCCGGAAGGGGAGGACGCGCGGTTCCTTGCCTCCCGCGCGCGGGCGCTTATGCCGGAAGATCGTGCTCTGCTTCACATTGCGCAGGATGATGCAAGGGCGGCAGCGCTTGCCGAACTGCTTGCATTCTTAGCGCCGGATGTGGATGTGGTGAGCTTCCCCGCGTGGGATTGTTTGCCTTACGACCGCGTATCGCCGAATGCCGATATCGTTGCGGCGCGTGTGGCGGCGCTGGCAAAGCTGAAAGCGTGGCAGGGGGAATCGAGGCGCTACCCGCGCCTTGTTATCACCACGGTGAATGCCGCACTTCAGCGCGTGATGCCGCAAGAGGCGCTGGGTGGTAGCAGCCTTATCGTAACAAAAGGCGGGCGGCTTGATGAAAAAGCGCTTCAAAACTTTTTGATCGGCAATGGTTACATGCGTACCGATACTGTGCGCGAACATGGGGAATATGCCGTGCGCGGGGGGATTGTGGATATCTTTCCCTCCGGCCATGACAATCCTTTGCGGATTGATTTGTTCGGCGATGAGGTGGAGAGCATCAAGGTGTTTGACCCCGCCACGCAGATTACCGTGGGTACGCTGGATAGTTTTACCGTGCAGCCTGTCACGGAATTTTTTTTGAATGATGAGAGCATTTCACGCTTCCGCCGCCGTTATCTGGAGGAGTTTGGCGTGGCGCGGCAAGGTGATCCGCTTTATGAAGCGGTGTCGGAGGGGCGGCGTTATAACGGCATGGAACATTGGCTGCCGCTCTTTCATGACAAGCTCGATACGCTGTTTGATTACCTTCCGGGCGCAGAAATAACGAGCGATTACCACGCGCTGGAGGCCGCCACCGAGCGCCGTGCGCAGACGGTGGATTTCTACGACACCCGCTATACGATGCAGCAGGCGGCCCAAAAGAAAAAGGCAGGCGATCCAAAGATTGCGGCGAGCGTTTTATAACCCATTGCCGCTCGATCTTCTTTATCTGGACGAAGGGGAATGGCAGGGCCTGGTTTCGGATTCTGCCGCGCTTTCGCCTTTCGCCCCGCCGGGGGATGAGGCATTTTCCGGTGCGAAAAAAGCGCGTGATTTTGCTGATATCCGCGCACTGCCCAGTGGTGATGTGTTCGATGAATTAAAAAAATACATCGCCGCTTTAAACCGCAAAACAATCATCGCGACTTATTCCGAAGGTTCCGCCGCGCGCCTGAAAACCCTGATGGAAAATGCCGGGATAAAATCCATCGCGGAAGTAAAAGGCGCAGATGATCTCAAAAAACTAAAGCCGCATGAAACGGGCCTCAGTATCTTGGGGCTGGAACATGGGTTCGTGGCGGATGATCTGGCCATTATCACCGAAGCCGATTTAATGGGTGAGCGCCTCAGCGCGTCTCTTCGGCCAAGAGAAAGAAGAAGGCCGAGAATTTCCTGCGCGAAGTTTCGGCGCTGGATGAAGGTGATCTGGTGGTGCATGTCGATCACGGCATCGGGCGGTTCGTGGCGCTGGAAACCGTGAAGGCCGCGGGCGTGATGCATGATTGCCTGAAGCTGGAATATGCCGGGGGCGACAAGCTTTTCATTCCGGTGGAAAATCTGGAAGTTCTATCGCGTTTCGGCAGCGATGAAGCGGGCACCGTGCAGCTCGACAAGCTGGGCGGGGCCGGGTGGCAGGCACGAAAAGCCCGCGTCAAAAAGAATCTGATGGAGATTGCCGATCATCTGCTCGGCATCGCCGCCGCGCGCCAGCTTAAAAAGGCGCCGAAGCTGGATGTATCGGCCGATATCTATAACCAGTTTGCGGCGCGTTTCCCTTACGCGGAAACGGATGATCAGGAACGCGCGATTGTAGACACGCTATCCAGCCTTGCGGGGGAGTACCCGATGGATCGTCTTATTTGCGGCGATGTCGGTTTCGGCAAAACGGAAGTCGCCATCCGCGCGGCTTACGTGGCGGCGATGAGCGGGGCGCAGGTTGCTCTTATTGTGCCCACCACGCTGCTTGCCCGCCAGCACTATCAGAATTTCGCGGCGCGGTTTACCGGCACTTCGATCCGTATCGGGCAGCTCTCCCGTATGGTAACGACGACCGAAGCCAATAAAACGAAAGATGGTATCGCTGATGGTTCGGTGAACATCGTGATCGGCACGCACGCGCTGCTGGCCAAGGGAATCAAGTTCGCGCATCTCGGTCTTGTCATCGTTGATGAAGAACAAAAATTCGGCGTGAAGCAGAAGGAGAAATTAAAAGAGCTGCAGGAGAATGTGCATGTGCTCACTCTCTCTGCCACGCCCATTCCGCGCACGCTGCAAATGTCGCTGACGGGGGTGAAGGAGATGTCGCTCATTACCACGCCCCCGGTTGATCGCCTCGCTATCCGTACCTTCGTGATGCCTTACGATCCGATGATTATCCGGGAGGCTATCTTGCGCGAACATTACCGGGGCGGGCAAAGCTTCTATGTATGCCCCCGCATTTCCGACATGGAGGATCTGGAGAAAGAGCTGAAAGAACTGGTGCCGGAGGTGAAGGTCATCACCGCGCACGGCCAGCTCAGCCCGGAGGATCTTGATGAGCGCATGACAGCGTTTTATGAGGGCGCGTTTGACGTGCTGCTTGCCACCAATATTATCGAGAGCGGGATTGATATCCCCACCGCCAATACTATGATAGTGCATCGCTCCGACATGTTCGGGCTTGCCCAGCTTTATCAAATCCGTGGGCGCATCGGGCGTTCCAAGCTGCGGGCCTATGCCTACCTTACCTACCAGCCGGGGCAGAAGTTGACCGATCAGGCGATGAAGCGGCTGGAGGTGATGGAGACGCTGGATACTCTCGGCTCCGGCTTCCAGCTTGCCAGCCATGATATGGACATTCGTGGCGCGGGGAATTTGCTGGGCGAACAGCAATCCGGGCATATCAAGGAAGTGGGTGTGGAGCTTTATCAGCAGATGCTGGAAGAGGCTGTGGCCGCCGCGCGCCATGGCGTGAATATCGGTGATTTGGCAACGATCGAGGAAAGCTGGAGCCCCAATATCAATGTCGGAGCGTCTGTCCTGATCCCCGAAAACTATGTTGAGGATTTAGGGCTTCGCATGGGGCTTTACCGCCGCCTGCAGGATTTGGAGACGCCGGAGGATATCGAATCCTTCGCCGCTGAATTGATCGACCGTTTCGGGGCATTGCCGGAAGAAGTTGAAAATCTCTTGGATACCGTTGCCATCAAACAGCTGTGCAAGAAGGCGGGTGTGGCATCGGTTGAGGCCGGGCCGAAAGGCGCTGTTATCAAGTTCCGCAACAATACGCCGCCCAATGTGGAAGGGCTGATGAAGTGGATCGGTACAAAAGCCGGATCAGTTAAAATCCGCCCGGATAGTTCCATGATGGCGATCCGCGCCTGGGAAAAACCCCGGCACAGGCTGGCCGGGGTCAAAACCTTGATGAAAGAGCTGGCGGCTTTGGCATGAATCGTGCAAGGCTTTTCTGATGAAATGTGATATCCTGAAAAGAGGAAAGGGAGCGCGAAAGCCATGTCCAATGAATATGTTGAAAGCCGTATCAAGGAAGCGTTGAAGCTTAGTAACGGTAATACGACCCGCGCCCGCCAGCAGATTATTGCCTGGTGCTATGAAGATACCAAGCTGTTGCAGGGGCTGGTGAAGCCTCATCTAACTGGAATTGTTGCTTACAACATCGAAAGAATCACGTCAGGCCGCGCGCAGAAGGCGAATACGCCGATCAACCGCGCTCCTGACCCTCGTGCGCCGCAGAATGATGAAAATTTCGGGATGGAGATTCTGAAAAGCATTGCCGGGAACGCCGGGCCGATGTTCGGGCTGGAAGGTCCTTCCGCGCCGAGCGCCCGCCGCACGGGCGTTTCCGCCAAGCATATCGAGGCGATTAAGGCGCTTACCAAGGGTAAAAAGACCTAAAATCCGGATTCAAGCCGTTACAAGTTACAAAAACACACTTATATTAGGTGTTGTACGTTGTAACTCTTTTCTGTAACTAGGCATCCATGACCACAAAACATACCAAAGTTCTTATTATCGGCTCCGGCCCTGCCGGATATACGGCAGCGATTTATGCGGCGCGCGCGAATCTGTCCCCTCTTCTTGTTACCGGTATGGAGCCGGGCGGACAGCTTATGATCACAACGGATGTTGAGAACTATCCCGGCTTTGCCGATGTTATTCAGGGGCCGTGGCTGATGGAGCAAATGCAAAAGCAGGCCGAACATGTCGGCACGGAAATGATCAGCGATTACATCACGGAAGTTGATTTTTCATCGCGCCCTTATAAGGCAATGGGTGATTCCGGCACGACTTACACGGCGGATACGGTGATTATCTGCACGGGCGCGAAAGCTCGCTGGCTGGGCCTGCCTTCGGAGCAAGAATATCGCGGCAAGGGCGTTTCGGCCTGTGCCACCTGTGACGGGTTTTTCTTCCGTGGCAAGGAGGTTGCTGTGGTGGGCGGCGGCAGCGCTGCGGTGGAGGAAGCTATATTCCTCACCAATTTCTGTTCCAAGGTAACGCTGATTCACCGCCGTGATGAATTACGCGCTGAAAAAATCGCCCAGCAGCGCTTGTTTGATAACCCCAAGGTGGAAGTTATCTGGAACGCAGTTATTGAGGAAATTCAGGGTGACGGCATGAATGTAACAGCCCTGAAGCTAAAAGATACCAAAACAGGCGAAGAAAAAATTCATAAGACGGACGGCATGTTTATCGCTATCGGGCATGACCCGGCGACCGAGTTGTTCAAGGGTAAGCTGAAGATGGATGAGACCGGATATATTCTGACCGCTCCCGATTCCACGGCGACATCCATACCCGGCGTTTTTGCTGCGGGCGATGTGAAGGATCATGTGTACCGTCAGGCCGTAACGGCGGCCGGAATGGGCTGTATGGCCGCGCTGGAAGCTGACCGCTTCCTCGCCGCGAAAGAGGGATAGCAGCGCCATGGATTGGGACAAGCTCCGTATCTTTTATGCAGTGGCAGAGGCGGGGAGCTTCACCCATGCCGGCGAAACGCTCAATCTTTCGCAGTCAGCTGTTTCCCGTCAGATCAGCAGCCTTGAAGAATCCTTGGGGACAACATTATTCCACCGCCATGCACGGGGGCTTATTCTGACCGAGCAGGGGGAACTTCTCTATAAAACCACCAAGGATGTATTTGCCCAGCTTAGCCAGGTTGAAGGCCAGCTTGTGGATTCGCATAAATCCGGACAGGGGCCGTTGGTGGTTACTGTTTCGGAATTTATCGGTTCGACATGGCTTGTACCTAAATTGCACGAGCTGCGGGAGAAACACCCGGAGATTCAGCTGACAATATTATTTGATGACAAGTTGTTCAATCTGGGTATGCGGGAGGCCGATGTTGCCATTCGCTTGATGAAGCCGGAGCAACCGGATCTAATCCAGCGGCATTTAAGCCGAATCCAGTTTCATATTTGTGCATCGCAAGGATATATCGATAAATATGGTGCGCCGCAGAAAATTGAGGAGTTGGGTGATCATATGATGGTCGGTTTTCCGGAAAATGCACCTCCCCCTTTTGTCAATCCAAACTGGATTTTATCGCTGGCAAAAATTCCGCCCAGCCACCCCCGTTTGATGGTCCTGAATTCGATGTATGCTATCCTGAAAGCCGTGGAAACCGGGGCGGGAATTGCTCCCCTGCCGGATTATCTGATTCATGGTAATGCCAATATCAAGATTGTTTTGCCTGATCTGAAACGGCCCGATGTTGACCTTTATTTTGTCTATCCGGAGGAGCGTCGAAACTCCCGCCGTATCGCGATTTTGCGCGATTTTCTTCTCGAAAATATCGAGAAAACCCCCTTCGTTGGTAAATTTTAGCATTAAATGCAATAATTTAGGTGGAGTGCTTCTGATTCATCATGGAGATATGCATAATTTGCATGGCTGCAACGCAAAAAAAGTATAGACCTGCGAGTCCGGTTCAGTATATAACTCGGCCATCAACTGACGTTGATAAGGGTTTCCTCCCGGAAATCCTACGTCTCCCAGACGTGAAACCTCCCTGTTCAACTCGCCGGGCTTCACTTTCAGTGAATGGCCCGGTTTTTTTTTGTTATACTGAATCCGCAAATACTTATTCGTTTCATGGCTAAACCTCAGAAAACCAAAATTGTCCTTTATGTTTACGGCGGCGGTATGCGCGGCATTGTCGCGGCGCATATATTGCAGCGCTTGGAGGAAACCACTGGTTTGGCCATGGCCGATATGGTGGATATTTTCACCGGCCCTTCTACGGGGTCTATCCTGAATGCGGCGCTGACGACACCGGCAACGAATTATCCGGCCTGGCATCCTTCTGCCCGCCCGCGGTTTAAGGCCAAGCACATGGTGCGGTTTTATGAACGGGAAGGGCAGAAAATATTTCCGCCCGACAGGTTTCGTGCCTTTCGCGGATTTATCCATGATTTCAATAACCGGACAATCAAGCTGGGCCAGTTAAACAGCCTGTTTAAGCACGGGCATTATAATCCGGCCCATCTAAGGGATGCCTTGCAGCGTTTGTATGGGGAAACTAATTTGAACGAGACCCTGCGCAGCCTTGTGATCCCTGTTTATAACATTGATAACGTGCATCAGAATCATCTGCCGGAAGAGGAGGAAATGTACGATTCTTCCGGTGCTGCCGTGCCGCGCCTTAAGGCGCATATGAGCGAGGGCGGGCACGCACTCTGGCTTAAACGGATTGAAGGAAGCACAAAGCCGGAAGCGAATGCGAACGTACGCCTGTATGATGCTGTACTGGGCAGTTGTGCCGCCCCCACCTATTTCCCCTGCCATCATTTCCAAGTTAAATTTCCGGGAACTCCGGCGCCTGTTGAGTGCTCCGGTATTGACGGCAGTATCTTTGCCAATCCGTGCATTACATGGCATGGGGCGGTGCGGCACCACATAAAGCCGGGCGAGCGGGTGGTTATGATACTGGTGGGGACAGGCTTTAGCGCCCGTTCCTTTAAAAAAGAGGATTGGAACCGTTTTGGGGGGCTGGGTGTGGTTGATCCCCGGAATGACCTGCCGCTGATTAATATCCTGTTCCAGGCGCCTGAATCGGCCCTTATGGAGGGATTCGCCGAGGATATGGGTGAAAACCTCTTTGTCTTTAATAAATCATTGCATGCGGAGCGCGGTGGGCCGGATACGCCCTCGATTCAGATTGATGATGCCAGCCCCGAGAATCTAGAAAAAATGAAACGTTTTGCTGATTCTATTCTCGAAGAAAATCAGGCTCGCTTTGACAAGCTCTGTCATCTTTTAGTGCAAAACCGCGATCAGGGGCAGGGTGAGAAGGAAAATCTTCTAAAACGTATACAAAAGCGTGTTTTTTATCCCGTTCTTTCGCGGGTGCAATAAGGTTTTTTCTTTCCTATTCGTAATATAATTGCGAGTATCTCAAAAAACTAATGCATAAAAAATAAATAACAGGGGTTCCACATATATGCTTTCCAATCTGGAAAAGCCTTCTCTTATTGTCATTATCCGCAGTGGTGGCGGGGCTTGCTGTGCCGTTCATTCCCTGAATGAAGAACGCCTGTATCTCATGACCTTGCAAAAGCTTGAGAAACAGCTGGGCGATAAATTCGGAACGCCCGAATATCCGATTCCCACCTTTAATGACTTTATCAAAATGGCAGCCGGCTGGTCGGCCGGGAATGTGGGCGGCGTTGCTCAGGTCCTGGGTAAACAGCCCAAGGAAACGGGTGTGCTGTGGGAAAGGATAGCGCCGCATATTCTTCCGGCCGTGGAGGAAGTCAGAAAACTGCTGATCCGGCAGGCTGTAAAAGGAATCCATGCGGAGCTGAGGAATGGTGATGTTCCCCCGGAACAAAGAAACAGAGGCTTCTGGGGCCCTCTCGCCAAAGTGGGGTTTAGTCTGGCCCGTCATTTTTTCTTAAGCCGCGGCGGATCAGGATCGCTGTATACGAATAACGATGTTCTGCTGGGGCTTGCCCAGCTGGGACGGAACTTGACCGGTCAGTTTGACGGGCAAGATGTGCGGATTGAAAATAACGGCTGGGACCCCTTCCTGAAGGAAATGGGGGTTTTTGATAAAAAAGCTTTCCGATAGCCCCATCGGGATCATCTATGGTGCGCACCATAAAGAAAAAGCGCAGCCTTTTTATCTGGGGTATATCCCGCCGGAGTTACTTTCCGCTGAATTTAAGGATGGTCTGCTGCTGGGCGGGCATGACGTTTCTCACGGGGAAGCCTTGAAGGCAGTGACAACGCTGCCGTTCATTTTTAAGCCTCATAAATTGGCAGAAGGCATCACGCTGGAGGATATGATCCTGGCGGATGGCCCCCATAATCTTGTGTCATGGCTGACAACCCGCTGTCCGCTTAATCCGAAATACGGCTCTATTAAAGTAATTTTCATGGGATCGGGCGATCGTCATGACGAACTGAACGCCAAGGCCGGGGTCGAGCAGGTCGGGCTGTTTGAGCGTATACTGGAGTTTAAAAACGGTGCCAAAAACGGCAGCCGCCGGGCATCCTTTGCCAGTATGCGCCGCGATTTGGCACGCTTTAACGGTCATCACGGGGCTGAGCAGGATTTATATGTTCTGGATACGGCGGACAACCCGGATCATGATTTCACCAATACCAGCCTTGAGAACGTCAATAGAATCCGGAAAGAGGCAGGGGCGGAATCCTGGCGGCAGAACTGGGCAACCTATGAAGCCATAACGGATCTGCTGGCACATAATTATATTGTCGAACGTGATTTTGACCGGGCGATGGCATATGCGCGCTCCAGAATTATTGCTGACTGGCGGACAGCCAACCTTCTGGATCAGTCGCTCAGCGATGTGCTTAATCAGACACCGCCGCTTGAGTCTTGGCGCAGTTACGACATTAATGATGAAATGGGGCCTGATCCCACCTTTGCGCAATGCCCGCAAAATTGCAGCGTGCCGCCGGATCCGGTGGAAGATGTTATCGCGGCTATACCTGCCGTGCCTCCTGATGCACTGACCACGGCTGATAAACCTGAACCAAAGGCGCCTTAGGCCACTTTACGGGCTTCCCCTTGCAGGGTCGCGCATGCTTTTTGGATGCGTGAGCAGGCATCTTTCAGCACAGCTTCTGATGTTGCGTATGAAATGCGGAAGTAAGGCGATAAGCCGAAGGCTTCCCCTTGCACACAGGCCACGCCAGCGCCTTCCAGCAGATATGTCACGAAATCACTATCCGTTTCGATGGTCTTGCCGTCCGGCGTTTGCTTGCCAATCACCCCTTCGCAGGAAGGATAGACGTAGAAAGCCCCTTCCGGTGTAAGGCAGCTCAGCCCATCGGCATCATTCAGCATACCCACCACCAGATCGCGGCGCTGCTTGAAGCTGTCGTTACGGGGGGCAAGGAAAGACTGATCCCCGTTCAGGGCGACAACGGCAGCTTCCTGAGACACGGAAGAGGGGTTGGATGTGCTCTGACTCTGGATTACGCCCATCGCCTTGATCAGGTCCTTGGGGCCGCCCGCATAACCAATGCGCCAGCCTGTCATGGCATATGATTTTGAAACGCCGTTACAGGTCAGTGTGCGGTCGAACAATTTGGGTTCCACTTCAGCCGGGGTGCAGAATTTAAAACCGTCATAGACCAGATGTTCATACATATCATCGGTCATCACATAAACATGGGGGTGCTTCACCAGAACATCGGTCAGGGCTTTCATTTCATCCCAGCTATAGGCCGCGCCGGTGGGGTTGGACGGGGAATTCAGGATAACCCATTTGGTTTTGGGCGTAATGGCTTTCTCAAGGTCGGCGGCTTGCAGCTTGAAGTTATGCTCCTCGCGGCCTTCCACGAATACCGGAACACCTTCCGCCAGCAATACCATGTCGGGGTATGACACCCAGTAAGGGGCGGGAATAACAACTTCGTCACCGGGGTTCAAGGATGCCATGAAGGCATTATAAAGCACCTGCTTGCCGCCTGTGCCGACGGTGATTTGCGCGCGTTCGTACGACAGATTGTTGTCGCGCTTGAACTTAGCGATGATCGCATCTTTCAGCGCAGGAGTACCATCACGGCGGTGTATTTGGTTTTGCCGGCATCAATCGCGGCTTTGGCGGCTTCCTTCACGAAGTCCGGCGTATCGAAATCAGGCTCACCCGCGCCAAGGCCGATAATATCTTTCCCGGCTGCCTTTAATTCTGCCGCTTTTGTGGTAACGGCAATGGTGGGCGATGGTTTGATACGGGAAAGGCGGTTGGCAACGATAGACATGGGCGTTCTTTCTCTTGGTGGTTAAACGGCATCTTCCGCAATCAGGGGGCGGATCTTATCCGGATTAAAGCCCTGTAAGGGGCTAAAATCAAGCCCTTCTTCGCGGCACCAGCTTTTGAGGGGGGCAAGGACCGGACTTTCCAGCGCGGATATAACGTAGTTTTCCAGCCGCGGCATGAATTTCATGTATTGGGGCTTATTGTCATGGACCGCCCAGCGTATGCACTGCCCCAGAAGACGCATGTGGAACTGGGTGGTCAGGACGCGGTACCAGCCCATAAATCCTTCATCCCGGCCGTGCAGAAGCGTGGTTTGGATATCGTCCGGCACATCGGCGCGCATATCTTCCAGCAAATTACCGAGGTCATAGGCCGGCGGGCCGCTCAAGGCTTCTTGAAAATCGATGATCCCGATATCGCCACCGGGCAGCAGCATCAGGTTTTCAACATGAAAGTCCACATGCATGAATCCTTCCGCCGGGGCGGGGAGCTGTTTTTCGATATCGTCCCATATGCCCAGATAACTCTCGCGCAAACCTGCCGGGTTGGCTTCCCCCCGCACCGCCGGGATATACCAGTCCACCAGCCGTTGCCGGGCGCGCCGCATGGGTGATTCCCAAAAGCTGTTTAAGGCCAAAGGGCAGGGTGTATCTTCAAAGCGTTTCAGGATCGCAGCGGCCTTGGTGTACAAATCTTTTTTATCATGCCCCTGCGCCATGGCGGCCTTGAGGGAGGTTCCGCCGAAATCTTCAATGATCGCAATATTGGCGGCTTCATCCGCTTCATAAATTTCCGGCGCGCGTAAGTTAATATCGCGCAGCCAGCCGCCGATGCGGATAAAGTCGGTCAGGCGGGTGATGTAGGAAATACCGCTTAACGGCCCGCAATCCATCAGCAGTGCTGTCTTGCCATTTTTCTCAAGGCGGATGTAGGAGCGGGCCGAGCCATCTTGCGGCAAGGCTTCTATGATATGCCAGCCATGAAATGTTATAAAATCAGCGTGTTTCATGATGTTTTTTATAGCGCTCAATAACGGCTTTCGCCACAGTTTCGGCATCATTTAGCGGCTTATATGACCAGCTTTCCAGCGTGCCGGTAAATTCCCGCAAGGCCCCGGTTTTTTCAAGTGTGGCGTAAAGTTTGTCAAATTTGGCGGAGCCACCCTCCAGCTTAACCGTGTAAACCGGTTTGCCCGTTGTGGCGGCTTCGGACAGCATAGACGCACTGTCATTGGTAGTAATAATGGCATCAGCGTGGGCCAGAAACCCGAAATAAGGATTGGGGTCCGTTCCGTCCCACACGAAATGACGGCTGCCGGAAAATTTATTCTGGAGGGCTGTTTTAAGGCTGTCCGGCGTGCGGCGCGATGTGGTGATCATCAGGCTGGCAGTCTGGCTGATATCCTCCAGTTGCTTAAGCAGCCGTTCGGCAATGGCGGGGGTGATGCGGTGGGTTTTGCTGGTGCCGCCAATCAGCACGGCTACGCGCGGTTCGGGCAGGCTCGCCAGATTTGCAAACGCCGTGCGGGCTTCTTCCAGCCGGGCGGGTGTAATCCGGTTGGGGCTGGCGGTTGTGACGATCACATTATTGCCGCGCAAACGGTCATGGGCGGGAACCGCGACCACATCAAACATACCCGGTTTAATCCGCGGGTCTTGTATATGCAGGGCGAATGTTTTGCCGCCGCTGGTCTTTTTTTATAAACCGGGCCGAGGCAATCGCCTTGCGCCCGGATGTAATGAGGATATCCGGCCAGGGCGGCTCCAGCAGCGGATCAAAGCTCCACCATTGTTCCAGTCCCAGCATGGGGACAGCGTTTTCCATGGTTCCCGTAACTTGATACGAAAAGGAATAGTAACCGAATCTGGTAGCTGGCGCGCTAAAGCTTCCGCCACGCCCAGACACTGGTTTTCCGTGCCGACGAGGCCTTCCGTCACAATCCATATTTTTTTAGCGGATATTGTCATTTCCCCTTGATCTTGCCAGTACTTCTCTTCTATATCTAGGGCCGTCCGGTTCCGGGGCATAAAAAATTCTGTTTTTTCTTGCAAACGTCTTTTGGCAACTTTATACCAATCACAAATAACTTTTTGAATATTTCTTAAGTTTTACGGTAAGATTATTTCTTATCAGAAGGAGTCCCATATATGCGCCGTTCACGCCTTGATAAAATTGACCGTAAAATTCTCAAGACCTTGCAGGAAGACGGGCGCATCACCAACGTTGATCTGGCAAAAACAGTGGGTATTTCTGCGCCGCCCTGCCTACGCCGGGTGCGGGCGCTAGAGGAAGCGGGGTATATCCAGAGCTATCACGCGCATACCAACCCCCAAGTTCTGGGGTTCGGCGTCACCGTTTTTGCCATGGTAAAGTTGAATTCACAGGCTGAAAACGATTTGGGCGAATTTGAAAAGCGTATTAATTCCTGGCCCATGGTGCGTGAGTGCCACATGCTGGCGGGGGATGTTGATTTTCTGCTGAAGATTGTCGCCAAAGACTGGGATAATTATCAAGACTTCCTGACCCACACGCTGACATCTGCCCCGAACGTGCTGTCCGTTAAATCATCGCTCTGCATCCGCCCGTCAAAACATGAAGCGGGCGTGCCGATAGACGTGGATTAGAGCTTTCATCGTTTAAGTTCGGGTTCGTTACTCGCCGCCCCTCAGGTACTTTTGTACGCCTCGGTCGCTCGTGCCTGCCCGAACTTAAACGCTGTGTACTCTAGGCTACGAACTTAACCGATACGATCTCGTAATTTTTGGTGCCTTTGGGGGTGTTGATTTTCACAACATCACCTTCGGCTTTGCCAATCAAGCCGCGCGCCATAGGAGCGCTGATGGAGATTTTACCGGAATCAGTGTCGGCTTCGTAATCGCCCACGATCTGGTATGTATGTTCTTCTTCCGTGTCTTCATCAAACACTTCCACGGTGGCACCAAATTTGACGGTCGAGCCGGAAAGCGTAGCTGGATCAATGATCTGGGCACGGCTGATCACAGCCTCCAGCTCCTGAATGCGGCCTTCGATGAAGCTTTGCTGTTCCTTTGCGGCGTGGTATTCGGCGTTTTCAGAGAGATCGCCATGCGCGCGCGCTTCCGCAATCGCCGCGATAATGTTCGGGCGCTGCACGGATTTTAAATCTTTCAGCTCGGCTTCCAAAGCATCAAAGCCGATCTTCGTTACAGGAATCTGATCCATCGTTTTCTACCTTTAATCCATAAATAAACCCGCCAAAGGCATGGCGGGAATAGGGGATTAAAGCCCTTTTTTAGGAGGGCGTCAAGATTTTGGTGCGGGGAGAGCTTCAGGATGTTAAGAAGGGGGATGAGTTACAGGGAAGAACAATTAAAAAAATTAGATACCACCATTGAGTGGAGTCAGTTTCTGATTGCCGCCGCGCGTTCGCCGATATGGGCGGCGATACCGTATTTGCGAACCATGGTGGCAGCCATGCGGCGGCAGGTGCTGGTGGGCCGCATTCTGCTGGAGGGGGAAGAAAAAGCCCTTAGTAATGAAACCATGGCGCGGCGCGTGGTACATGCTGTGGGGTTTGAGCGGCCTTGGGATGCTCTGCGCTGGATAGAATCCGGGCGCTCTGTTTATTCCGCCTGGCAAAAAGCCAAAGCAGCGGGTGATTTTTCCCTGATGGTAAAGGCTGCGGACAAACGCTATGCCTTGGCACGCGAAATCGGTTCGCGTCGCATGGCAGAATTTAATGCGCTGGCATCGCGCCATGGTTGGCAGATGATATCCAAAATTTCGGAGAGCTTTGTTCAGCGCCAGACACCGGGGCTTAATACGTTCAAGGTGGATTGCATGAGCGATGATGCGGCCTTCTGGGCGCCGCTTGTGCATCACAGCTTAAAGGAGTGGCAGGTCCGGCGGATGGATGTCCCTCGTAAAGCGCTGCTATCGATTAATGCCGAGGATAAAATGAGGTTGGCGCGGCGCTTGCTTGATAAAGACCCGGACAGGCTGTTTGATGTGCGCTTAAAAGCTGTGGAAAATCCGCTTTGTCAGGGCTATGGCGATAGGGTCGGGATTGGTCTGAACCCGGATGTACCGCTTTTCCAGTTTCTGAAAGCTTACCGCCATGAACGGGCGCATGCGGCTTACCGGACAAAACTCAAGGGCGCGCCGCCCTCTGCTGCGTTGGATGAATTACTGCCCCTGATGGATGAGCATTTCATTTTACCAACGCCTGCGGAATGCCAGACTATTCTGGATGAACTGAAATGGGTGATGGGTGAGGAACGGTTCCCGGATGAATTAACGGCGGAGCATATAAAACAGGGGCTTTCCAGCGTGCAGAGTGAAGATATGGGCGGTGAGCCAGATCTTTATCTCTATGCCATTAACCGCGCCATTTACAGCCGGAGCGAGGCCAAGATGCTGGATGAAGTTATCCCTATGGAGCAATTTCCGGATGTTTTGGCCGAACATGTCTGGATGTTTACCGGTAAAACCATCAGCCGGGCAGAGGCGGAGAAAATGGCGCTGGCCCGCTTCCAGCCCTATATCACGCCGGGGCGCGGCAAGGCATATGAAGCCGCGATTTATGCCGCGGCGGCGCTGGCAGAAAAATTAAGGCCGATGGCACCGGAGGCGCGCCGCAAATGGTTGCAGGAAAATCTGTACGGCCTGCCGGAGACACCGCAGTTTATGGATGCTGTTGAACAGCTGACCGGTGAAAGGCTTTCGGCTGATGCGCTGTCGTTTGTCAGCCCGGCCTAGGCGGCCTCTTCCTTTTTGATTTCCGCAAAATAGCTTTGCAGCGGGGCAACGGTGAGATCCCGGCCCTTCAGTGCTTTAATTGCTTGTACGGCAGCAGTAGCGGCTGTCAGCAGTGTGTAATACGGAATCTTGTGCATCAATGCCTGACGGCGGATGGATGTACCATCCGCGACAGCTTGCGCGCTTTTGGATGTGGTGTTGATTACCAAGGCGATTTCGCCGTTGATGATGGCATCTACGACATGCGGCTGGCCTTCCATTACCTTGTTGATGCGGGTGACGGGAAGGTTCTGTTCTTTCAGGAAGCGGCATGTGCCGCCCGTGGCGACGATTTCAAATCCCATTTTGATGAGGTCTTTAGCAATCGGGAGAATGCCTTCTTTATCCTCATTTTTAACGGAGATGAAAACTTTCCCCTCCAGCGGCAACTTGTTGCCCGCGCCGATCTGCGCTTTAGCAAGCGCGCAGGCGAGATCTTTATCAAGGCCCATCACTTCGCCCGTGGATTTCATTTCAGGGCCCAGCAAAGGCTCAACACCGGGGAAACGGTTGAATGGGAAGACGGGGGCCTTCACCGCGCTGTGGCCGGGGCTGATATCGGTGAGTTGATCTTTGAAGTCAGCAAGCTTTTCTCCCGCCATTAATCGCGCGGCGATTTTGGCGACAGGCGTGCCTGTGGCTTTCGCAACGAATGGCGCGGTGCGGGAAGCACGCGGGTTTACTTCAATCAGGTAGATATCATGCTCACCGCTCTCATGGTTTTTACGCGCCGCGAACTGCACGTTCATCAGGCCGACAACGTTCAAGGCCTTCGCCAGTTTGATCGTCTGTTTTTCCAGCTCGCGCACGGTTTTATAGGGCAGAGAGTGCGGCGGCAGCACGCAAGCGGAATCGCCGGAATGGATTCCCGCTTCTTCGATATGTTCCATGATCCCCGCCACATAAACATCTTTGCCGTCACAAAGCGCATCGACATCAATCTCAATCGCGCTTTTAAGATAACGGTCCAGAAGCACAGGGGAATCGCCTGACACTTTCACGGCGGTGCGGATATAAAGTTTCAGTTCATCCATGTTGTGAACGATGCACATCGATTGTCCGCCCAGCACGTAGGAGGGGCGGATAACCAGCGGGAAGCCGATATCCTCGGCGATTTTTATGGCTTCCTCTTCCGATGAGGCAATACCGTTCGGTGGCTGTTTCAGCTTCAAATTCTCAACCAGTTTTTTGAAGCGGTCGCGGTCTTCGGCCAGATCAATCGCATCCGGCGATGTGCCTAAAATGGGGATGCCTGCACTTTGCAACGCATCAGCTAATTTCAGCGGCGTCTGCCCGCCCAGCTGCACGATCACGCCTTTGACGGGGCCGTGGGCTTGCTCGGCGCGGATCAGTTCAATTACATCTTCTTCCGTCAGCGGTTCGAAGTAGAGACGGTCGGATGTATCGTAATCGGTGGAAACGGTTTCGGGGTTACAATTCACCATGATGGTTTCATACCCGGCTTCACGCAACGCGTAGCAGGCATGGACACAGCAATAGTCGAATTCGATGCCTTGTCCAATTCTGTTCGGGCCGCCGCCGAGGATAATGACTTTTTCCTTATCGGACTTTTCAATTTCGCTAACGGGTCCCCCGAAGGAAGGGTATTCGTAACAGCCATACATATACGCCGTGCCGGAGGGGATTTCAGCGGCGCAAGAATCAACGCGCTTATAGACCGGATGCACGTTATGGCTCCAGCGCGCGGTGCGGACATCCTTTTCCTGCACCTTCATAATCTTGGCGAGTTGGGCATCGGCAAAGCCCAGCTTTTTAAGGTTCAGCCAGCCAGCGGCATCGATGGGCAGGCCGTGTTCACGGAAATGTTTTTCCGTTTTCATCAGGCCATCCATGCGTTCCAGAAACCATTTATCGATTTTGCAAAGATCATAAACCTCATCAATCGAAAGGCCCTGATAGAGACCTTCCGCGACATACAAAATACGCTGCGGGGTGGGGCGGGCAATTTCAGCGCGGAGTTCATCCATATCGAGATCCGGCATCGGCTCTAACCCCGTCAGGCCTTTTTCCAGTGAGCGCAGGGCTTTTTGCAGGGATTCTTCAAAGCTGCGGCCTATCGACATGACTTCACCAACGGATTTCATGGCGGTGGTGAGCGTGGTGCTGGCGCCGGCAAATTTTTCAAACGCGAAACGCGGCACCTTGGTAACGACGTAATCGATGGTGGGTTCAAAACTGGCGGGTGTTTTGCCGCCGGTAATATCATTCCCCAGTTCATCAAGCGTATAACCCACCGCCAGTTTCGCGGCAACTTTGGCGATCGGGAAGCCTGTAGCTTTCGAGGCAAGGGCGGAGGAGCGCGAAACGCGCGGGTTCATCTCAATCACGATCATGCGGCCGTCTTCCGGGTTCACGGCGAACTGCACGTTCGACCCCCCCCGTTTCAACGCCGATGCCGCGCAGCACGGTAAGCGATGCCGCGCGCATGATCTGGTATTCTTTATCGGTGAGAGTGAGGGCCGGGGCGACCGTGATGGAATCGCCCGTATGCACGCCCATGGGGTCGATATTTTCGATGGAACAGATGATGATGCAGTTATCGTTTTTATCGCGCACCACCTCCATCTCATATTCTTTCCAACCCAAAAGAGATTCCTCGATCAGCACTTCTGTGGTGGGCGAGGCATCCAGCCCTTCGCGTACGATACGCTCAAACTCTTCCTTGTTATAGGCAATGCCGCCGCCCGTGCCACCCATGGTGAAGGAAGGGCGGATGATGGCCGGAAGGCCGATGGATTTAAAGGCCTCGCGGGCTTCATCCATCGAATGCACGGTTTCGGATCGGGCAGATTCAAGGCCCAGCTTATCCATACATTTTTTGAATTTTTCTCGGTCTTCCGCGCGGTCGATCACATCGGCCTTGGCGCCGATCAGCTCAATGCCGAGCCGTTCCAGAGTACCGTCTTCGTGTAGCGCGAGCGCTGTGTTCAGTGCTGTCTGCCCGCCCATGGTGGGGAGCAGGGCATCGGGGCGTTCCTTCTCCAGAATTTTGGCAACCATCTCAGGCGTAATGGGCTCGATATATGTGGCATCCGCCATGCCGGGGTCGGTCATGATGGTGGCGGGGTTGGAGTTCACGAGGATGACACGGTAGCCTTCTTCGCGCAGTGCCTTGCAGGCTTGCGTGCCGGAATAATCAAACTCGCAGGCCTGTCCGATAATGATCGGCCCGGCGCCAATGATGCAGATTGATTTTATGTCGGTACGTTTTGGCATGGTTCTCTAGTGATCCGTAATGGGTTTAAATTCGTTTCCGTCATGTTCCAGCAGATTGCCGTTCGCCATATCGAACAGCCAGGGGCGGACACTGGCGCGGCCTTCTTTTAACGCGCGCGCCACGCTGGGATAGCCCTTTAAGTTTTCAGCGCTTAAGAGAACGATTTGCTCTTCCGTGTGACGCAATAATTCATCATGGGTGCAAACGCCATTACAGCAGTCTTCTGCTGTGTGCAGGGCTTTCTGCGCGACATCCACGAAGCTGGAGATTTCTTCATCATCCAGCTTTTCAACAAGCGCGCGTACAGCGCCACAGCCTGTGTGACCGAGGATAATAATTTCCTTCACGCCGTTATAATCAAGTGCGAATTGCAGAGCGGCGGCCAGCGCCGTGCCTTGCTTATAGGGGCGCACAATTGCCCCCATGGCTTTATGCGCGAAGAACGTGCCGGGTTCGGGCTTGAAAATCGTGCCGGGGTTGGAGCGGGAATCGATACAGCTGATAATAAAGAAATCCGGGTTCTGGCCTTCGCGCACAAGGCGCGCCATAAGGTCAGCCTCGCCGTAAGCCTCAGTGTGGAATTTCCGGAAACCTTCAATCAGCTTGTGTGTCATGCCGCCTTTGCTTTCTTGATGTTTTCGACGAAGCGCTCGAACAGGTAAAAACTATCCATCGGGCCAGGCGAGGCTTCAGGGTGATATTGCACGGAGAAGAAGGGCTTCCCTTCCACGCGGATGCCTTCGTTACTGCCATCGAACAGGCTTGTATGCGTAACCTTCACACCTTGGGGAAGGCTATCCTCCACCACTTCGAAGCCATGGTTTTGCGATGTGATTTCCACCTTGCCGGTTTCAATATCTTTGACCGGCTGGTTGGCACCGCGATGGCCGAGATGCATCTTGCGGGTTTTACCACCGAGTGAGAGGGCAAGCAGCTGGTGGCCCAGACAAATCCCGAAGATGGGAATGTTCTTGTTCATAAGCTCCTGAATAACGGGGATGGCATAAATGCCTGTCGCCGCCGGGTCGCCGGGGCCGTTCGATAAGAACACGCCATCTGGCTTATGCGCCATGATGTCGTCAGCCGTTGCCGTGGCCGGAACAACCGTCACATCACAGCCCGCGCTGGCAAGGCAGCGCAGGATATTCCGCTTGGCGCCGTAATCAATCGCCACCACCTTACAAAGGGGCGCGGTTTGTTTTTGATACCCGTCTTTAATGTCCCAGCGGGTTTCATCCCATGCATAGCTTTGGGTGCAGCTCACCTCTTTCGCCAGATCCATCCCCTCCAGCCCCGGCCATTCTTTGGCTTGTTTGATAAGTTTCTCCAGTTCGAATTCACCGGAAGGGCTGTGAACGATCACACCGTTGGGTGCGCCGTTATCGCGGATAGCTTGGGTGAGGGCGCGGGTATCGATTCCCGCAAGCCCGATCAGATTGTAGCTTTTTAAGCCACGCATCCAGATTGTTTTGAGAGCGCCAGTTTGAGGGGCTGGTTGGTACTTCCCGCACGATTAGCCCGCGTGCGGCGGGGTTGGTGGTCTCCAGATCTTCCTCATTTGCGCCCACGTTTCCTATGTGAGGGAAAGTGAAGGTGATGATCTGCCCGGCGTAACTGGGGTCGGTCAAGGTTTCCTGATATCCGGTGAGACCTGTGTTAAAACAAATCTCGCCGACGGCAGAGCCTTCCGTGCCGAATCCGATTCCATGTATAATAGTGCCGTCTGAGAGGATGAGAGCGCCCGTTGCATGGGCGGGGGGTTTTGTATTAGAACTTTGTGACATAGTGCTCTAGCGTTTGGGTTGCTAGAAAGAAACCAGTAAACAAAACGAACTGAAAAGGGAAGAAAAAATATGGATAAACGCGCAGAATTTAGTGCCGCGATGAAAGAGGCCATGAAAAACAAGGATACCGTGGGGCTTGCGACCGTCCGTTTGATACAGGCGGCGCTGAAGGATCGCGACATCAGCGCGCGCGGGCAAGGCAAGACGGAGGGCATTGATGATAACGAGATTTTGTCCATGCTGGGCACGATGATCAAGCAGCGCCAGGAATCGCTTAAAACCTACCGCGAGGCGGGGCGTGAAGATCTGGCGGAGCGCGAGCAGGAAGAAATTCAGGTTATTCAGCGTTTCATGCCAAAACAGCTTTCCGATGAAGAGCTGGAAGCCACCATCAAGGTGCTTATCAAGAAAACCGGGGCCGCCGGTATTAAAGACATGGGTAAGGTGATGAATGCTCTCAAAAGCGACTATGCCGGGCAAGCCGATATGGGCAAGGCCGGGAGTGTTGTAAAGCAGCTCTTGGGATAGTCAGGCTTTGCGTGAGAAGGCGAACAGGCGGCGGAAGAAGTCTGCAATGTCTTTCAGTAATGCCCCTTTGTTAAGCTGAATGCTTTTGGAGTGATCGCCGTATTCGATCACCTTCAGCTTGCAGTCTTTATCAAAGATGGGTGGCATTTACCTAGGATTCCCTCAAATTATGTCTTTATATTAGTTTAAACTGAATCAAGCTGGTAGTGCAAATTTCAGCCTCTAATATAAGTGTTTCCTGCTATATATAATATATATCCTATTCTCTATATATAATTCCCATATATATCAAGACACCTTGTGAATTTTTTTTGAAAAATTTTTATAACTGAATTACGGTAACCGCATGTCGATTCCCCCGAAGTTTTTTAGATGAGCTGCGCGCGCGTCTTACGCTCTCCGATATTATCGGGAAGCGGGTGCGTATTACCCGCGCTGGGCGTGAATTTAAGGCATGCTGTCCGTTCCATAAGGAGAAGACACCATCTTTCACCATTAACGATGCCAAGGGGTTTTATTATTGCTTTGGCTGCGGAGCGAAGGGCGATGTGCTGAATTTCGTGATGAAGCACGATAATCTCGATTTCCGCCCGGCGGTGGAATTGCTGGCGGCGGAAGCTGGCATGGCTGTGCCGCAGGATGCACCCCGCGACATCGTGCGCGAAAAGAAGCAGAAGAATCTTTATGATTTGATGGAAGATGCCGCGCAGTGGTTCACCGTGCAGCTGCATGATCCGCGCCATGGCGATGTTTTGGAATATGTGCGGCGCGTAAGCTGGATAGCGAAGCGTTGGCGCAGTTCCGCATTGGTTTCGCGCCGGATAATTACGATGCCCTGAAAGACGCCTTGAAGCAAAAGGGCTATACCGAAGCCCAGATGCTGGAGGCGGGAGTCCTTAAAAAATCAGACCGCGATGGCAAAACATACAGTTTCTTTCGCGGGCGGGTGATGATCCCCGTGCTGGATATGCGGGGGCGCGTGGTGGCCTTTGGCGGGCGGATATTGCCGGACCACATGCGTGCGCCGGACCGGGGTGATTTTACGCCACCGAAATATATCAATTCGCCCGAAACATCCATCTTTCACAAAAGCTCGGTTCTGTATGGTGGGCATCAGGCACGGCTTGCCGCCGGGCAGGGGCAGGATGTGATTGTGGTGGAAGGGTATTTTGATGCCATTGCTGCGCATCTTGCCGGGTTTGAAGGCGCGGTCGCACCGATGGGGACCGCCCTGACGGAGGAGCAGCTAACGCTGCTCTGGAAGATGATCCCCGCGGATGGTGGTCTGGTGAAAGAACCTGTCCTTTGTTTTGACGGTGATAGCGCCGGGCGCCGGGCGGCAGAGCGGGCTTGCCGCTTGATATTGCCGCTGCTGGTATCGGGGCAGAGCGCGCGCTTTGCGTTCCTGCCGGAAGGGGAAGACCCGGATACGCTGATCGCGGCCAGCGGCCCGGCGGGCTTCCGCAAAATTCTGGATTCCGCCCTGCCGCTGTTTGATTTCCTGTGGCAGATGCACACGGGCGGGCGCAGCTTCAAAACACCGGATTCCCGTGCGGCGCTGCTGAAGGCGATCAGCGCCGATATTCAGCAGATCCCCGACCGGGAAGTACAGCGTTATTATGATTCCATCCTTAAGGACCGCTTGTATAAGGCGTTTTCCTCATACAAGGAGGGATATAAGGCCGGTTCTGCCAAAGGTTTTGGCGGGGCTGATCGTGGCAAGCGGCCTGCTGCTATGAACACTCAGCCGCCCCCGCCGCCCGTTCGCAAACCTGAAGTCCTGCAAGGGCGCATTTTGCTGGCGGCTTTGCTGAATTATCCTGAGCTGACGCCGGCGCTGGAGGAGCATATCTGGCAGATGCCGGAAAACATGCTGCCCGGCGATGAAAAACTGCGTCAGGTGCTGGTTGAATTCGCTGGCGAGGCGGAGACCCTTGACAGAGAGGTCCTGCACCACCACATAAAACAGGCGGGGTTGGCGCATGAACTGGGTGACATTTTAAATCAGCGCACGTATATTCATGCCAGTTTCTGCGCGCCGGGGGGTGAAACGCATGAGGTTCGGCAGAAATGGCTGGAGCTATGGCAAGCCATACAGGCCCGGAATGTGGGGCGTGAAGTGCGTTCCGGCTGGCAGGAAGCTTTGCTCAAAGGCGATGTGGAAGGTGAAAGCCGTTTCCGCCTTTTGAAGCTGGAAAGCGGAAAAGCAGATGAAAACACTGGAAGCTATTGAAATTTAGGTCTAAATAATTAACACTTGTACGAATCGGATAAGAAACGTGGTTGGAAATTTGGCAGTAAACGAAAAACAAGGTGAAGAGGGCGCGGAACAAGGTTCCAAGGGCTCTCTGGCTGCGATTGTTAAAAAGCTTGTCGCGAAGGGTAAGGATAAAGGTTTCCTGACCTATGACGAGCTTAACCGCGCTCTGCCTGCGGAAGAGTTCTCGTCAGAGCAGATTGAAGACGCCATGGCGACATTCTCTGACATCGGTGTGCAGCTTGTCGAAAGCGAAGACGATGTCAGTGATGAAGAAGGCGAAACGGCTGAAAAATCTGAAGATGAAGACAGCGATTACGAATCGGGTGGGAATATCGCCGATGATGATACGGGCCGCACCGATGACCCCGTCCGCATGTATTTGCGCGAAATGGGCGCGGTGGAGCTTCTGTCCCGCGAAGGCGAGATTGCCATCGCCAAGCGTATTGAGGCGGGCCGCGAGCTGATGATCGGCGGGATTTGCGAATCCCCCCTTGCCATCGAATCCATTATTGCCTGGTACGAAGCCCTGCAGCGCGGCGATATTATGCTGCGTGAAGTAATCGATCTGGAAGCCACATACAACGATGGTCCCGAAGGTGATGGTGAGGGCGAAGGTGAGGGCATAATGTCCGAATCCGAAGAGTCCGAGATTGAAGATCCCCCCGAAGGTGAAGAGGGCGATGATGATGAAAACGCTCTTTCCCTTTCCGCCATGGAAGCGGAACTGGCACCTCAGGTTTATGATATTTTCAGCAATATCCAGAAAACCTACAAGAAAATGCAGAAGGTTCAGACGGAACGTCTAGCATCCCTGCAGGCCGGTAAGGATACAGACTCCGCTGCTGATAAAAAGTATAAAGCTCTGAAGGATGAGATGGTCGGGCATATGAACGAGATTCATCTCAACAACGCCCGGATCGAACAGCTGATCGACCGTCTTTACGGTATGAACCGTGAGCTGGTTTCGCTGGAGGGCCGCATCCTGCGTATGGCAACAGATTGTAAAATCGATCGTGAAGATTTCCTGAAAAATTATTACGGTCAGGAACTTGATCCCGGCTGGCTTAAGGCCGTAACCAAGCTGAAAACCAAAGGCTGGGATACATTCGGGGAACGCCATGGTGAGCAGGTTTCTGCAATGCGTGAGCAGGTTGCCGCCATTGCTGATGAAGCCATGCTGCCCATTTCCGAATGGCGCCGCATTGTCGGTACCGTGCAGAAGGGTGAAAAAGAAGCCGCTCGCGCGAAGAAGGAAATGGTAGAGGCCAACCTTCGTCTTGTGATCTCTATCGCCAAGAAATACACCAACCGCGGCCTGCAATTCCTTGATCTTATTCAGGAAGGTAATATCGGTCTGATGAAGGCGGTTGATAAGTTTGAATACCGCCGCGGTTATAAATTCTCGACCTACGCCACATGGTGGATCAGGCAGGCCATTACACGTTCGATCGCCGATCAGGCGCGCACGATCCGTATCCCTGTGCATATGATCGAAACCATTAACAAGCTGGTCCGCACAAGCCGCCAGATGATGCACGAGATCGGCCGTGAACCTACGCCGGAAGAACTGGCCGAACGGTTGCATATGCCGCTTGATAAGGTGCGAAAAGTTCTGAAAATCGCCAAGGAGCCGGTATCTCTCGAAACACCGATCGGTGATGAGGAAGATTCATCGCTGGGTGATTTCATCGAGGATAAAAACGCGTTGCTCCCTGTTGATAGTGCTATTCACTCCAATCTTCGTGAAACAACGACCCGCGTTCTGGCGTCTCTGACACCGCGCGAGGAGCGTGTTCTACGGATGCGTTTTGGTATCGGTATGAACACCGATCACACGCTGGAAGAAGTGGGGCAGCAATTTAACGTGACACGCGAGCGTATTCGTCAGATCGAAGCCAAGGCGCTGCGGAAGCTGAAACACCCGTCACGTTCCCGCAAATTGCGCAGCTTCCTGGATACCTAATTAAAAAGCAAATCAGAAAAGGTGATTGCCATGGCGCGTTCGCTAAATAGATCCCGTATCTTATGGTCAAAGTTTATGGGGCTGTTTGTACTGTTTGGTGTGTTTTTGACCGGCGCGCTGATACAAACGGAAAGCCCGCTCCATGAAACACTGGATATGATGGGGATTGTATTCGTTGCGATCTGTGCGTTGGGTCGGCTTTACACCACGGCCTATCTGGGGGGCTCTAAAAACGAGACCCTGATTACTGAAGGCCCGTTTTCGGTGGTGCGTAATCCGCTTTATGTGTTTTCGTGGATCGGGTTTACGGGAATTGCTTTGATGACAACCCATCTGGTGTTTATCATCGCGGTGCCTGTATTTTTTGCCGTGCTATATACATTTCTTGTCCGCAGGGAAGAGGCTTTTTTACATGAAAAATTCGGCCAAGCCTATAAAGCCTATACGCAATCCGTGCCGCGCTTTATTCCGAATTTTGCCAATTACCGCAACCCTGATGATATCAAGGTTAATACGTCTCTGTTTATGAACGGTGCGCTGGATGCCATATGGTGGTTTGCGGCCTTTCCGCTGGTTGAGTTCGCGGAATATGTGCAGGAACAGGGGTGGTTGCCTGCCCTTTTCGTCATGCCTTAAGAGCCTGATGATACGTCAGTATGATCCGCCGCCGCCCTCAACGGGGGTGGCTTCCGGTGGCGCGGCATTCGTATCCATTTCGTCCATAACCTCGATCGATTCTTCCACCATCAGGTCTTCTTCGGGCGGCGGTTCTGCGACCATATCATGCGCTTCAAGGGTTTGTTGCGGTGCTTGTTGATTGGCGATGGCCGCTGCCGCCGGATCGGGGAACGGGCGTGGCACTTCTACGGCATTCACAGGCGACAGTGTTGGGGGTGCAGCAGCAGGTTGTTCGGCTGGTTCGATTGCGGGCGTTTCATCCATTGCCGGGGCGGTGGATTGTTCATTTATTTCTTCTGGCGCGGCTGTTGCAGGCACATCAGTATCTGGAACGGCATCTTGTGCATCCGGTTGCGTTGACGGTTGCTGCTCATAACCTTCCGGTAGTTGCAGATAACCGGGGCCGTCATTATATGTGTCATTATGCGCGGGCGTTGTTTGCGGGGCGGCTGAACTTTTGTGTCCGCCAGCTTTTTTGCCGTAGTCCTTATCATCAGCCGTGTGATCAAATGCAAAGCCGACTGTGCAGCGGTTATTCACGCAGCGCGGTTCCAGCGGCGGGTGCATTTCACAAGCGGGTAGGGAGTTCACAGCTTCGCCGCAGGTCTGCAGGCGTTGCCCGGAAAGCTTATCAACACTGCTCACATTCACCGGCGTATCGTTACACGCCTTGGCACAGCTGCTGGAAATGGCGGTGCAGTCAGCATTTTCGCTGCATATTTGCATGTCCGGTGTTATTTCAATAACCGCGGCGTTTACATGTGCCAGCGGCAGGGCCGTACAAAGAGCCATAACGGCAATGGCGGTTTTAAACTGGAATTTCATGCAAAAATCTCTCCTCAATGGCTATATTCATGAACGTTTTAGCAGTATTTTCGTTCCGTTGCCAGAGGGGAGAGGTAAGTCAGCTTAAGGGCCGGGAATCAAATCACCATCTTCCTCCGGCATGCGGAGGATTTCAGACTCTGAACCTGGGGCCGGCTCCGCCTTCATGTTTTTCAGCAAACGAATTTTTTCTGCCAGGCTTTGTGCCAGAGCGAAATTTTGATCCTGAATGCTTTTATTCAAGGCACGGGTAAGGAGTTCCTGTGCATCAGCGTTATGTTCCGGCATATTTCCGAGGATGCTGATTTCTTCAACTAATCTCCAGGATGTCAGTTTTTCATCCTCCAAGCTTTTAAAGGTGGCGACCCATTCGGCGGCAAAACTTTTATTTACTCTAGACTCTTCCCGCATATAAATCAGGGCGCTTGCCATCTGTTCGGCATCACCGGTCTTGAGTTCATTCAAGAGAAGGCTCATAGCTTTCTGGTTTATGGTTTTTTTTCTTTTCTGCGGGCTGATGTTTTGCGATATAACGCATGGCACCAGCACAATAAGCGGCGTTTCCTTCTTCAGCCCTTTTGATTAAAGCTTCAATGATGTAATCCGCTTCTATTTTGTTGGTTACGCCGATAGTGGTTATGATGTCAAAAGCGCTATATTCGTAGCCGGATTCTTTTGTAAACGAAAACAGTTTATCCACAATGCTGCGAGCCAGCCAGGGCTGTTTTTTTGCGATATTTTCGAAGCTGGAAAACGCGGCGTCTGCATAGCGAGAGTCATGCGTTTCCAGTAATTGTTCCAGAATTTTTTGTGCTTCCTGAGTTTTTTGCGGTAGAAGTGCTGCAGCATACCCATAGACTCTGATGGATTTTTCAATATTGGCTCTTAAAGGGTAAATCTCCGCTTCCCGGTTATAACGCTCTTCCGGGCTCAGCTTTTGATATTCGTCCTCAGTCGCTTGCAGTTTTTCAATACGGTCTTTGAGTAGATCATAAAATGGCGTCAGGCTTGTTTCCGGGGTGGTAATGGCTATTTTTCGCGTGTATGACGTCAGAAAATCAAGTACGATATCCGCGGATTTTATGCCCTCAAGGCTTGTGTCGCGCAGGGTTGCCTGTAAATGCGGGTATGTGTCAGGGTGTGTTTCCGGCATATATAGCGAGGTTTTTGCCATGATTTTCAGCACATTTTTGCGTATTGCCTGATTATCAACATCTAGCGCATTCATGGCATTTTTATGGGCTGACATAATTAAATCGCTGGCAATTTTATCCGTAACTTTCAGGTCGGTATAGGCAATATGGGCAATGATTTCGATGAGGTCTGGCCATTCATCCATAGGGCAATTTTGAATGCATTTTCAAGGCCCTTCAGGGCTTCCAGCGCAAGAGCAGGGTATCTATCCGTAACAAGGCTGTCGATGGCCCAGAAACGAGTTGTGGCATCGTGGTTAAGTGGATCAAGAGCGTATGCGAGGCGTCTTTGTAATTCTTTTCGTGCTCTGGTCAGCTCTGCATCCTGTAAGGCCTGCGTATGCACGGTTTGTGCCGTTTCAGCAGCGAAGGCGGTTGCAGATGTTTTTTCAAGCGCTCCACTGGTCAGTGCTGCAGCGGTAAAGGTGGCTGCTGCCAGTTTTTTAGTTAAAGCTGAGGTCATAACGTATCTCCCTGTGTTATGTAAGTGCGCTGACTAGATCATGAGGATTTTACAAAATCAATAGCTATAAAAAATAAGGGGTATCCCCTAGCATTGCTGAGGAGAGGCGGTGGTTTTCGCGGCACCCGTAAGATAGTTTTTAAAGCGATCATGCGCGATCACAGCGGGCAGGCCAGGTCCCGGCGGCAGCGGGCCGGGTTCAATATCAGCGTGGATGAAGTATGGGCCGCCAAAAGGATCAGAGATTGTATCAAGCGCATCCACGGCGAAGGTTTTCTTGAAGCCGGGGAAGGTTCCTGGCACTTTTGCCCATTTAACGCCGAGCGTGGGGGTGGGCAGGCCTTTGGTAAATTCATAAACGCCGTTATCCATCACGGCCACGATCAGGTTTTTGGGGGCCACGTAAGAGATGGTGGCAAGGGAGGTCATATTCATACCAAGCGCACCATCACCGCAGGCCGCAATAACAAGCCGTTCTTTCTGTGCGGCAGCTACGCCGAGGGCAACGCTTGAGGCCTGTCCCATCGGGCCGGAAAGGTAAAGGTTTTGCACCCGGTCCTTCACGGCTTTCAGCCAGAGGGATTGTGAGCCGATATCTGCCACAATCAAGGCATCATGCTTTTCAGCAAAGGCGGTTAACAGTTCAAAGGCTTCTAGCTGTTTCATGTGGGGGGTGCCTCCGTCACGGTAACGAATGTGGGCTCACCGGCGCCGATGGAACGGGCATAGGCCTTTGGCAGGATGGCGGGGAGGTCTTCCCATCTCGCATTATGAACGAATATATTCATGCCATGTGTAACGGCTTCGAATGCACGGAATTTATTGGGGTCGTATGAGTTGGAATCATTGATCCCACCACGGTGAGCGATCAGCACCACAAAGGGTGTCTGATATTTTTGGCAGAGCGTGGCATAACAACCGACGGAATTTAAGAAGCCGGAATTTTGTACCATTACCATGGCTTTTTTGCCAGCCATGACCGCGCCGGAGGCAATGCCGAAGCATTCTTCTTCGCGCGCGGCGGGAATATATTGAAAGCGGTCGTCATTCGCCAGCGCATCAATCAGCGGTACAATCCACCCATCCGGCGTGCCAGTGACGATACGGATATCGGCTTCGTATAAGGATTGAAGAATCTTATTCAGCATGGGAAACAGTATAGTTATTTTACTGCCTCTGGCAAAAGAAAGATTTTAAAGCTTATTGCGGAGGATCGTAGGTGAAATGGCTATGCCAGCCATATATATTAGGGTCCCAGAAATTCAGAATTTGCATGGCATGGCCTGGTGCCGCGTAGGGGGTTTCATTGAATTTTTTAGGTTCCGGTGCCAGATTGTCCAGTACAACCGGGCCTTGATCGGTTAGGACGACCAGAACCAGATGCCCCTCATCGGCTGCGGTTTTTACGAACATAGGGTGGGATGCAATGCCCCGTTCACGAAGCATATATTGCTTCAGATATACATATCCATCGCAATCATCCTCCAGGCTGCCGGGTCGCAGGTTTGTGATGTCCGGGATATAGCCTGTTTCGTTAGAGCCGCGCGGACGTCCCAAAGACCAGTTTTCAGTAAAACCTCTATATTTTTGAGCATCCGGTACCGGTATGATGGCCTCATTTACAGTTTTGTTGACCGACCGCACAATATCTTCAAAAACAAGCCCGTTCAGACCATCCGGGCTTTTTGGGCCATAAGGAATTACCGCGCGGATGTTGGTGTCCGTAACGGCGTCACAGGGTCTATAGCCGTTGTTGAAGGTAACAGGGCAGAGATTTCTATGGCCATCAGGCCCCAGACCGGTTTCCTGGCGGAAGCCCATTGACTGGAAGGCCCCCACGGTTTGAGAAAATATAATCCGCAAGGATGTTTGCTGTGCAGGGCGCGCGGCGGTTTGTCCTGTTGTTCCTGCTAAATGTATCTGCGGCATGGGGGCTGCATGCTGAGTGCCCGTGGAAGCGCATCCCCCGAAGGCAGTCATGAGGGGCAGAGCCACACCGCTTGCGAGTAGTTTTACAATGTCACGTGTTCCGGCATCCATCGAAGAATAATGCCAATTATATTGTATTATGTCAAATAAAATATCTATTGAGGTAAGGTGGTAGGCCTGGCCGGACTTGAACCAGCGACCAATCCGTTATGAGCGGACTGCTCTAACCAACTGAGCTACAGGCCCCCTTGATCTAAGGAGTTAGCAGATATTCGGAGGGACCGCAATCCTTCTGCTTGTTTGTTCACCCTTTCCAAAAGCGCATGGACAGAATGACTGCTACGGTGAGGATTTCCAGACGCCCCAGAAGCATTCCCAGCGACAGCAGCCATAGGGCGGTATCGTTTAGTGTGGCAAAATTCCCCGCCGGGCCGATAACAGCGCCCAAGCCGGGGCCGACATTGGCTGTGGCCGTGGCAGCACCGCTGATGGCTGTCATAAGATCTACCCCCGTCATGGTCAGCAAAAGGGTCAAAAGTACGTTCAGGGCAACAAACAGACCCAGAAATCCCATGATGTTCAAGCCTTCTTCATCGGATACCGCGCGCCCCTGATAATTGGCGATAAATACACCATTTGGGTAAATCAGGTTTTTCAAGTGTTTACGCAGTACCCGCCCTACGATGATCAGGCGCATGGTTTTGATACCGCCGCTGGTTGATCCGGCGCAGGCCCCCAGATAGGTGATAAACAAAATACACATACTGGCAAAAGGCCCCCAGGGATTATAGTCCGTGGTGGCGTATCCTGTTGTTGTTATCAGTGAGATTACATTAAAGGAAACATAACGAAGGCTCTGATAAATGCTGTATTCGGAATTCAGCCATAACCAGACTGTTAGAACACTAATGAATACCGCCAGCATAGCCAGAAGCCCCTTAACCTGCTCATCAGCCAGAATGTTTTGCCAGCGCCCGTAAAGAGCATAAACATACAGAATAAAGGGGATACCGCCGCAGAGCATGAAGATCATGCAGGTGACTTCCATCGCGACACTGCCGAAATGCCCGAACGAGGCATCATGCGTTGAAAACCCCCCTGTCGATACGGTTGTCATGGCGTGGTTCATGGCGTCAAACCAGCTCATACCCAGCACCTTGTATGCCAACATGCAAAGGCCCATAAGGAAGAGATAGACATAGACCAGCATCCGGACCAGCGTTGTCGTGCGGGCCACGGGTTTGTCGGAACGGTCCGACGTTTCAGTCTTGAAAAGATGCATGCCCCCGATTTTCAGGTGCGGCAGCAGAACGATGGCGAAGGCGATAATACCCAGCCCCCCGATCATCTGAAGGATCGACCGCCATAACAGCAGTCCGCGCGACATATCGTCCAGCCCGACCAGAACGGTGGACCCGGTCGTGGTGATGGCAGACATACCTTCAAAAAATGATTTGGCATAGTCCAGTTTCGGGTTGGCGATATATATAGGCAAGGCGGAAAAGGTCGCCATGAATATCCAGCTGAGTGTGGTGAGCAGGAAAGCTTGGCGGATTGTTACGTCCATTTTGAAGTTTTTATTGGCAATCACTAACGCTCCGCCAAAGAACAGGCTGACAACGCCGCAGAAATAGAATATCTGCGCGTTACGATGACCATCGTAATAATCCAGCAGGGCCGGGAAAAGCTGGAAAATCCCCAGAATGGCGAGAATACTGCCGATGGTAAAACCAATGACCTGATAATTCATGCGCGTTAGTCTATGCGATAGGCCGGGGCTGTACAAACCAGAATTTGACATTGCCCATAAAATCCGTATAGTGGCGCGCATATTCCCAAGAAAGATCCCCGCAAGGGGGCGTTGATCAAAGGATCAAGCCTGTTTTGGCCTATTGGGACACGTAAACAAGAAGAAAGGAAACGAAAGCTATGAGCGGAAAGCGCCAACAAGCTAAACACAAAATTGACCTCCGCATGGGTTGTAACCTCTGGGGTCGTCCGAAATCTCCCTATAACCGCCGCCAAAAAGGCCCCGGGATGCACGGCGAACGCCGCGGCAAACTGTCTGACTACGGTCTGCAGCTGATGGCCAAACAGAAACTTAAAGGCTATTACGGCAGCATCGGTGAGAAACAATTCCGCCGTTACTATCAGGAAGCCAGCCGTCTGCGCGGCGATACAGGCCAAAACCTGATTGGTCTTCTGGAGCGCCGTCTGGATGCTGTTATCTACCGTGCCAACTTCGTGCCGACCGTGTTCGCAGCGCGTCAGTTCGTGAACCACAAGCATGTGACCGTAAACGGTAAAGTTGTGAACATTCCGTCCTACCTTGTTAAAGAAGGCGATGTGATCGAAGTGAAGGAAAAATCCCGCACACTGCCGATGGTTCTTCAAGCGTCTCAGCAGCCTGAGCGCGAAGTTCCAGAATATCTGGAAGTAGATGTGAAGTCCTTCAAGGCAACATACCTGCGTGTGCCAAAGCTGGACGAAGTTCCTTACCCGGTGCAGATGGAACCCAACCTGATCGTTGAGTTTTACTCACGTTAATCAGCTGGTTAAAGTTTTTACAAAAAGGCCGTATCGGGGTAATACCGGGCGGCCTTTTTCATAATTTATATTCCTTGATTTTTATGGAACATTCATGTTAATGTTTTGTTAATATTTTAAGGCCCTTTGGGATTATACAAAAAGGATATCGATATGAGCGTAAACCGCGAAAATTCCGTGAAGTTTGAAGAACTGGTTGGCGAAAGCCAAAGCGATAAGATCGGTAGCGTGCGCGTGGCTGAATTCGAATTCCAGCTATGTGATCATCTGCAAAAAATCGAAGGTGAGGATGCTTACTACGCAACCGCTTTTTATGACGGTCTGAAAGCTGAAGGGCGCGACATTAACGGTATCTATTACAGCAAAATGGGTGATATGCCTGTGGCTCTGTTGCCGTTGTCCCTGCTGCAAGGCGCTGAAGCCATGTATCAGGATCAAGGCCAGACGGATGCCATGCTGGCCCGTGCGGTGAAGGCTCTGGAAAGCCTGAATGCAAAACTGGTTGTGCCGGCGGACGTTGCTGCCGTCAAATCCGGTAAAGCCGCCTAATTCTTTTGAATAAAGGCGGAGAGTACGCCTTGCAGCGTACTCAATTCCTGATCTGTGAAATCCGCACGCATGAACATGGTGCGGATATTTCTTTGGATGCTTTCCTTTAAATGCGGGGCTTTGTAAAAGCCGTTATCTTCCAGTGCGCCTTCCAGCCGCAGGAAGAAATCCTCCAGCTTTTGTTGACTGGCGGGCGGTTCCTGATCGGGTTTGATAACGCCCGGCCCGGCGCTTTCATATAAAGTATATCCCATCAGCAGCACGGCCTGCGCCAGATTGAGCGAGGAAAAATCAGGGTTTACCGGGAAGGTGAGAACATGCTGGCAGTATTTTAAATCTTCATTGGTCAGTCCCGTGCGTTCCGGCCCGAAGATAAGGCCGGTGGTAAAGCCGCTTGTTTGTATATGCTCCACTGCTTCATGCGGAGTAAAAATCTGCTTGTTCATATCCCGCGTGCGGGCGGTGGTGGCAAAGGTGACGTTGAGGTCAGTAATAGCATCGGGCAGGGTATCGAATACACGTGCTGTGACAATCCCCTCCAGCGCACCTGCCGCATTGCGCTCGGCTTCCACCGATGGCCATTCTTCGCGCGGCTCTACAAGGCGAAGATCAGTCAGCCCGAAATTCGCCATGGCGCGCGCCGCCGCGCCGATATTCTCCGGCATTTGTGGACGGACAAGGATAATGGCGGGGTTACTACTCACGCGGCTTTCTTAAAGGATGACAACCGTTCTTTCGCCTTTTCCGGGCCGATCAGAAGCAGCATCTTATCCATCTCCGGCCCATGTTCCATACCTGTCAGAGCTTGACGCAGCGGCATGAACAGAGCCTTGCCCTTGCGGCCTGTTTTCTCTTTCAGCACGTTCACCCAGTCCATCCACGTATTGTCATTCCACGGGGCGGGGGGCAGAGTGTCCAGAGCTTCCGCGATGTAATCGGTTTCCTCGATCACGGGTGTGATTTGCCCGCGCGCGGTTTGCCACCAATCTTTGATATCACTGAGGCGCTCTAAATTCGGGCGGACGGAATTCCAGAATTCTTCATCTACGCCGTTTAGGCCCATGGCGCTCAGGCGGTCTGCAACATCCGCAAATGGTTTTTCATGCAGAATTTTGGCGTTCAGGCGTAGCAGCTCATCCGGGTCGAATTTCGGTGTGCCGCGCGAGAACTTGGAGAAATCGAAGCTTTCGATCAGCGGTTCAATGCTGCTGAAGGCTTCAATGGGCTCGGACGTACCAAGGCGCGCCATCAGGCTGACAACCGCCATCGGCTCAATGCCATCTACTTCGCGCAAATCATGAACGCTTAAGGAGCCTAAACGCTTGGAGAGCTTGCCGCCTTCCTTGTCGGAAATAAGCGGGAGATGGGCAAATTGCGGGATCGCGCGCGGCTTATCCTCTACATCGAAAATCGCTTCGAACATCTGCACATGGCTGGCGGTGTTGGAGACGTGATCTTCGCCGCGCACGACATGGGTGATACCGAAATCAATATCGTCAATTACGGAACAAAGGTGATAGAGCGGGCGGCCATCCTCACGGATCAGCACGGGGTCGGCCATTTGTTCACCTTCGAATTTTACTTCACCGCGGATCAAATCCTGCCAGATGATGGGTTCATGGTTCAGCTTAAAGCGCCAGTGGGGCTGGCGGCCTTCGGCCTCATATTTCGCTTTTTGGTCATCGGTGAGTTTCAGGCCGGCGCGGTCATAAATTGGCGGCAGGCCGCGGCCCAGCAAAGATTTACGTTTCAGTGCCAGTTCTTCCGGTGTTTCATAGCAGGCGTACAAACGGCCTGCCTCTTTCAATTTTGTGATGACATCGTCATAGCGATCAACACGTGCGCTTTGATGTGCTTTTTCATCCCAGTTCAGGCCCAGCCATTTGAGGGAGGCTTCAATTTCGTCTTCATACTCTTTTTTCGAACGCTCGGTATCCGTGTCATCAATCCGGAACAGGAAATGACCTTTGGATTTACGGGCGTGCAGCCAGACGATAATCGCGGTGCGCACGTTACCGACATGCAGCATTCCGGTGGGTGAGGGGGCAAAACGGGCTTTTACGGTCATGATTTTATTCTTCTTTCCTAGAGAGCACGAATAAACACCAATATCAGCGAAAATTCAAGGTTATTGCTGGAAGCGGTTTGTCATCGGAATCCGCCGGTCGCGGCCAAAAGCACGCGGTGTAATTTTTACACCGGGGCAGGCCTGACGGCGTTTATATTCGGCGCGGTCTAACATCGTCCAGACGCGGGATATCAAGGCTGGGTCATGTCCGCGTTTGGCAATATCTTCAATACCAGAATTTTCTTCGATTAATCCGTGCAGGATATCATCCAAAACATCATAAGGGGGCAGGCTATCCTGATCCGTCTGGTTGTCTTTCAGCTCCGCCGTGGGGGCTTTGGTCAGAATGCGGCCAGGGATAAGCTGCGTTTCACCATTGCGCCAGGCACAGAGTTTATAGACTTCCGTTTTATAGACATCCTTCAGCGGGTTAAACGCACCGTTCATATCGCCATACAGTGTGGCGTACCCGCAGGCCATTTCGGATTTATTCCCGGTGGAAAGGAGGAGGGCGCCGCGCGCGTTCGATAGCGCCATCAACATTACCCCGCGGATGCGCGATTGGATATTTTCATGCGCAAGGCCGGCAAGATCCGGCAGAGTTTGTTCAAAGCCGCGCAAAGGCTCGCCAATCGAATAGTTTTCAAGCTTCAGACCCAGATTATGGGCGAGCAATTTGGCATCTTCCAGACTGTCTGTTGAAGTAAAGCGGGACGGCAGCATAACACAGCCCACATTGTCCGCGCCTAAGGCATCGACAGCTATCACGGCCACAATCGCGCTATCCACCCCGCCGGACAGGCCCAGCAAAACCTTTGAAAAGCCGTTCTTGCGCACGTAATCACGCAGGCCCAAGGTAAGCGCCGCATAAACGGAGGCCGTTTCCGAAGGGGTGACGGCAAGATTGCCTTCCTGCCCCCCCAGGCTTTCCGTGAAAAAGGGCAGTTGTGCGGTGATTGTCCCTCTTGTGTCCATGGCAAACGACCCGCCATCAAACAGCAGATCATCCTGCCCACCTACTTGGTTCACGTATATAAGAGGTAAGCCCGTTTCCTTGACGCGGTTTGCCGCATGCATTTTACGGGTTTCATCTTTGCCGGTTTCAAAGGGGCTGCCGTTCGGAACGATTAAAACCTCTGCGCCTTTGTCTTTCAAGGCGGATGTGACATCGTCATACCACATATCTTCGCAGATCAGGACGCCGAGCTTATGATCACGAAACGCGATGGGTTCCGGCAATGGACCGGCAGTAAACACGCGGGGTTCATCAAATACGCCATATTCCGGCAGGTGGTTTTTGAAAGTGATGGCCTTAATGGCGCCCTGTTCGATCAGCAGGGCGGCGTTATATATTTTGCCACTTTCATGCCATGGTGTGCCGATAAGGGCTGCTGATTTAAACGTCTGACTACGGATCAGAAGGCTTTTTATTTCCGCATGTAGCGCTTCAATAAAGGCCGCTTTTAAAACCAGATCTTCCGGCGGGTATCCGCTTAAAACAAGTTCCGGGAAGATCACCAGATCAACATCCCCGGCCTGTTTCCAGTGCTTTAGGATAAGGCTTGCATTGCCTTTAATATCCCCAACAGTCGGGTTCACTTGGGCGAGCGCGAAGCTGAGAGAGGTCATAGGCTTATTCTGCTGCGGCAGCTGCCGAAAGGCTATGGGCGGCGGCACCGGCGTGTTTCAACTCATCAGCCAGCAGGAAGGCAAGCTCCAGCGCCTGATTGGCATTAAGGCGTGGATCACAAGCCGTGTGATAGCGGTGGGAGAGATCTTCATCCGTGATCTTCTCAGCCCCGCCTACGCATTCCGTCACATCGCTGCCGGTCATTTCGAAATGTACACCGCCGGGGTGTGTGCCTTCATTTGCGTGAACCGCAAAGAAACCTTTTACTTCAGCCAGAATATGATCAAACACCCGGGTTTTATACCCGGTGGATGATTTGATCGTATTGCCGTGCATCGGGTCGCAAGACCAGACAACGTTGCGGCCTTCCTGTTTTATCTTTTTTGACGAGCGGTGTGAGGGTTTTCTCTACCTGTTCGTACCCCATACGGGCGATCAGCGTCAGGCGTCCCGGAATATCATCCGGGTTCAGGATATCGATCAGTTTCATCAAATCATCCGGTGTCAGATCGGGGCCGCATTTAAGGCCGAGCGGGTTTTTGATACCGCGCACATATTCGATTTGGGCGCCGTCCATTTGCGTGGTGCGCGCGCCGATCCACAGCATATGGGCGGAACAGTCGTACCAGTCGCCCGTCAGGCTGTCTTTACGAGTCAAGGCTTCCTCGAAATTTAGAAGCAAGGCTTCGTGAGAGGTATAGAAATCCGTTTCACGCAGGGCGGCAATCCGGTCTGATGTCACGCCGCAGGCGGCCATAAAGCGGATGGCATCGCCGATGCGTTCCGCCAGATCTTCATAACGTGCGCCCAGCGGGGAATTGCCCACGAAGCCCAGATTCCAGGAATGGATTTTCTGCAAATCCGCATAACCGCCCTTGGCAAAAGCGCGCAGCAGGTTCAGCGTGGCCGCCGCCTGATGATATGATTTAACCATCCGCGCCGGGTCAGGTTTGCGAGCTTGCTCATCAAAATCAAAGCCATTGATATTATCACCGCGGTAAACGGGCAGGGTAATGCCGTCCTTGGTTTCCGTATCGGCGGAACGCGGCTTGGCGAACTGCCCCGCCACACGGCCTACCTTTACCACAGGCAGTGACCCGGCATAGGTCAGAACTACCGCCATTTGCAGGATAGAACGAAACGTATCGCGAATTTTATTGGCGCCAAATTCAGAAAAACTCTCGGCGCAGTCACCGCCTTGCAGCAGGAAAGCTTTGCCGTTCGCCACGTCACCCAGTTTTTTCATCAGGTCGCGCGCTTCACCTGCAATACAAGCGGGGGCAGGGCCGCCAATTCGGCTTCAGCGGCTTTGAGCGCGGTGATGTCTTCATAGACCGGCATTTGCTTGGCGGGCTTGTCGCGCCAGCTTTGCGGAGTCCAATTCTGCGGTGTCGTAGTCATGAGGCTGTTATGGCAGAAATCTTGGGGGCATGGCAAAGGAATTTTGCTTTAAGACCGTCTTAAACATATTTGTGTTACTGCTATAAGAGGGATACCCTAAAAGGGTTATGGGGAAAGATTCAACTTTCCAAACGGCGCTTATAAGCGCAAAAGATCGGATTGATGATGAGCTGGACAACATCGCTCAAGGCGCTGGGTTCACTGGCAGAGTCAGTAAAACCAACAACGGATAAAAGCCGCTTCTTAGATGCGGCTGAGTTTTCCCACACTCATGAACGTGTTTTGGAAGAGCTGGGCAGCGGTCTGGCCCTTATCCGCCAGACATGCCTGCCGCTGTTTTGTTCTGATGAAACGGTGTCCGGCCAAACCAAGCTTTGTGTTGAAATTCTGCGCGGTTGGGCTTTGACCGGGGAAGCACCATCGCTCGCGGCGCTAGCCATTCAGGCCATGGAAACTCTGGGCGTAAAGGATGATGAATATGCAAGGCTGGTGATGCTGGCTGCTGTGCTGGGTGAAATTGAAAACAAGCTGCCTTATCATTCCAACATGCATTACCGGAAAGTGGTGCTGCAGCTGATCCGTTTGATGGCGCATCATAACGAGATATATGCCGGAACATCCAAGGTTTTTAGTGATAAGGATATATGTTTGCTGCTAACTGCCGCGTGCATCCATGACGTGGCCCATGACGGGCGCGGGAATACAGTGCAGGGGGTGCATGAGCGCGGACGGCTGGAAACCCGCTCATTCGATGTTCTGCGGCACTGGATGGAGCCCTTGGGTTTTGATGATCCACAGCTTCACGAAGCCTTGCGCGTCATGTTAATGGGAACGGACGTATCCCCTGTGGGGGATTCCCGTGCGCCCGTGGCGCAAATGCGCACAGCGTATCGTCATCACTTTTTTGGCCAAAAGGGCTGGGTGGAACCGCTTAATCTGTCATCTGACTTACAGCCTCTGGAAGAAAACGGTCATCTAGCCATGATGGCGCTAACCTTGCAGGAAGCGGATATCGCGACATCCGCCGGGCTGGATTACAGCGTTACCAAGTTTGAAACGGCGCTGATCTGCGAAGAATACAACATGCCTGAAGCCTTGCCGCAGCATATCATTAATTTCCTGCGTGATGTCTGTAACCGCCAGTTCCTAAGCGATGCCGGGCAACGTCTATATGCTGGTAACATGGCGCGGATTTTCGCGCTGGCACAAAAGGATGTTGATGCGGGGAACTTGCCGTTGCCGGACTCACTTCATGCTGATCTGGTGGTGGGGCAGACATTCAAAGGTTTGCCGCCTTCTGATTCAATTCATTAAAGCTTTTGATTTCCAGCGCCGGTGAATCCACAGCCACTGACCGGGGTGGGTTTTGATCCAGTCTCCCAAAACGGCATTCGCTTCATCTGTAATCTCTTCCACAGTTTTATCTTTGGTATCCAGCGGCGGCAGGACATGCATTTTAAAGCGGCAACCGGGCAAGCGTTCGCAGAAAACGGGAATGAGCGGGCAGCCGAATTTGGCGGCCAGTTGAAACGGCGCCGGGTTGGTCATGGCGGGGCGGCCCAGAAAATCGCTTTTGATGCCGGTATTGAATTTCTGATCGAAGAGGATTCCGAGATAACGCCCATCCTGCAGGCTTTTAACCAGCTTCCGGGCCGTATCGCGCGCCTTGGGGAAGGCACCCAGCCGCCCTTGCAGCGTGCGGGCGCGGGTTAAAAGACCGTCTACATAGGGGTTATTCGGTACGCGGTAGGTTAAATCAATACTTTTTCCGAATTGCTTGAACAGCGTGGCGCCGTTTAATTCCCAGTTGCCGACATGCCCGCCGATAAAAATAAGCGGACCGGCTTTGGCAATCGCGCTCTTCATGATATCTGCGCCCACCACATCCACCCGCGTGGCGGCGATTGTTTCCAGATGCGGGTATTCTGCAATCACCTGGCCCAGATTATCCCACATGTCACGGACGATAATACGTTTTTCAGCGGGCGGCATATCCGGGAAAATCATATCCAGATTACGCGTGGCCTTACGGGATGCCGCCAGACGCGGGCCGATACTGCGCGCTAAAAACCCGCCCACAGATGATGCCGCTGCCGGTGGCAGAGCGCCGAACAGAAAAAATAAAACGTGTAGCAGTAGTGCTTCAAGGCGGTAGCGCCAGTGTTTCATACTCATCGATTATTGAGCCGCATGCTAAGGAAATCAAGCACCGCATCCGGGTTTTCAAAGTGCAGGCGAATGGGAATGGTTTTTAATATTAAGGCCGCTGTTTTTCAGGCGCATGGCATCTTTTCTGTCGTTACAAGCTGGGCGTTTTTATCGCGGGCTTCTTGCGCAAACGCTCTGGTATCCTTGCCCTTGTAAGTATAATGATCAGGAAATTCGTGCCAGCCAACGATATTTGCGTTCATACCGGTAAGCATTTTCTGGAATTTTTCAGGCCGCGCCAACCCCGCAAAGGCGATAAGGGGCCGGGTTATGTCCAGGTCGTCCGGCAGATCAGGTTTTATCTGCGCTTTGAACACCGGCTTGTCGGCAGGCAGGCTTGCCGTGATTTGTCTGGTATCGGCCCCGATTAAAATAAACGCATCAGCTTTATCAAAAGCGCTATTTAGTGGTTCACGCAACGGCCCGGCAGGAAGCAGCTTTTGATTCCCAAACCCAGTAGCGCCATCAATAACAAGGAAGCTAAGATCTTTTTTGAGGCTGTTATTCTGCAGCCCATCGTCCATGATCATCAGATCGCCGCCATGGTCGAAACAGAAACGGGCACCTGCTGCACGGCCTGCTGAGACGACCGTAGGTGCTTTTTGTGCGAGCAGTAGCGGTTCATCGCCGCATTCGGTCGCGTCCATCAGCGGATCAACAATAACGGGGCCTTTTACCCGTCCGCCATAGCCTCGACTCAAGAAATAAGGCGTGCGGGCCAGTTCCCCTTCGCGGATTAAATCCATCAGCGCCAGTGCCGTAGGTGTTTTACCGCCGCCGCCGGCTACGGCATTACCAACACACAGAATGGGCATGCGGGCCTGAGAAGTTTTGCGTTTTATACTGTGGTGAACCATCCGGCCCAGTGCGTAGAGATAGCAAAGCGGCGTGGTTAATAATTCAGTCAGCGGCGTGGCGCTGTCCGGCTTGCGGTACCAGAAGGAAGGAGTTTTGAAGATCATGCCGGTATTTTCTCTAGCATCGGTTTTAAGGCTTCCATCACGCGGCCTATGACTCCGGTTTTGGTGGCGGCGAAGTTGCCTGCTTTTTTCTGCATATGAGCCAGATATTCCGGTTTTTCGAATAAATCCTGTAAAACATGCAGGAAGTGGCGTTCATCGGCAAGGGGCAGGGCGGCATCGGCCTTGCCCATTTCCTCATAAATTTCCTTCTGGAATTGCACGTTGGGGCCATGCAGAACGGCGCAGCCCAGCTGGGCAGGTTCCAGCGGGTTATGCCCGCCGCCGCCATCCGTGCTGAATGAGCGCCCAACGCAGGCAATGGGGGTCAGGCGATAGAATAAGCCCAACTCGCCCATCGTATCGGCGATATAAATATCGGTTTCAGGCTCCGGCCCGCCAGCCGGGTCAAGGCTGCGGCGCTGGGCGCGAAGATTTTGTGCCCGGCACATGGCTTCCACGTCTTCCCCACGGTTCGGGTGACGCGGCACAATAACGGTTAGCAGATCAGGATAGTTATTCTTCAGGATGGCGTGCAGGCGGCAGGCCATTTCCTCCTCCCCCGCATGGGTGCTGGCATAGACCCAGTTTTTACGCCCCCCCCATTTTAGCGGCGATCAGCTTCAGAGCCCCGTCATCAGTGGGCAGCGGACGGGCGCTGTATTTAATATTATCCGTTACAAGTGCCCAGCGGGCGCCGAGTGTAAGGTAGCGCGTATAATCCTGTCCCGTTTGCGTGAGTACGGCGGAGAATGTTTCCAGCAATTCTTCCGCCGTTTTGGGCAGCCACTTCCAGCGGGCGAATGATTTATCGGACAGGCGGGCATTGACCAGCGCCGCCATAATGCCGCGCTTTTTGATCTCCAGAACAAGATTGGGCCAGAGTTCGGATTCCATCCAAAGGGCAAGATCGGGGCGCCAATGATCCATGAAGCGTTTTACCCAATCCGGGTGATCAAGCGGGATATATTGATGAAATGCCCGGGGCGGCAGTTTTTTGCCCGATACTCTCTGCCGATGTGCGGGTGCCGGTGGTCAGTAATATATGCATATCGGGCCGGGCTTTTAAGATGTGCTCGATTAATATCAGGGCGGATTGCGCTTCCCCCACGCTGGCAGCGTGAACCCATGTCAGCCGGCCTTCCGGGCGAGGCAACTTGGCTATGCCATGCGTTCCCACAACCGTTCAGGATCTTCCTTGCCATTGCTTAAACGCTTTTGGAGCAGTTTTTTGCAACCGTTTTTCCGAACGGGCCGTCAGGTTCCGGTATAATTTCAAGGGCAGGGTTGTCATCAGCGTTTATTAAGTTGATAGAAAGCTTTGTCCGTCAGACTAGTTATTAAGTATGTAAGGGCTTTTTAAGCATAAAAGGGGATGAATTTGAAACGGATTTATATCAGAGACGAAAAATCACCCGAAAGGCGGGCGTTGGAGCAAGAAGTTCTGGTGCGCCTTCGTGCCCTGCGCGCCAAGATGAAAAAGCAAAACCCCGGTGTGCTGGAAGATATTCGCTCATCTTACGAAAAGGCACAGAAACTGGCGGAAGCAAAGGCTGTGCAAGAAAAGCAGCCAGATATCACCACATTACCGCCTGATGCTGAAATCCCCATTGATCGGGAAAAAAATATGCGCACCGTGGCGGCATTTCTGAAATTACGCGGTATTTCAATGGATGAACTAAAACGTCCGCATTAACCGCCGGAAGGCTTACAGCTTCCACTGGGGTCGTAATAACAGCCCGGAATGATGCAAATATGTTCGGGGTATTCTGTCGGGTTGAGCGCCCCGCCTCCGGAGTCCGTGGCTTTGCTTTTAACGGTAACACCGGTTGGCAGGGGGGTGCTGTCGGTACATTTTTGTGGATCAAGTTTATCGTAGTACACTTCCACTTTATCGAAAGGCCATTTGGGTATGGCGTTTGCCGAGGTGGTTGAACCGGGAACTTTTAGTCCGGCCATAATGATCTGGCTGTCCCATACGGTGGGGTTTACGCAGGCCGTGGGCAGTTTACGCGTATCACCATCTTCCTGCGCATGTTCTTCAAAAGTAAAGAAGCCGTCCTGCGGCAAGGTCTGGAAATTGTAACATTTAGCTGCTTGCCAGACCATGTTCATATGGGTGCAATTATACGCCCCGCCTGATATGTTTGAGGGGGTATAATTGGGTGCCGGACCGCGCCCACCCAGGAAATTATTGTTGAAATTTGATGTCAGGTACGACACCAGCGAAGGCGCCACCAGATTGTTCAGCGCCGTATCAACAGCGCGGGAGCGATCACCAATGCTCCAGCGATTGGTTTCGCTAAACCCGTTCCATGTTTGCATATTGGCGGTAACATTCGCGAATTGATCAAAGCAGGTATAGGCCAAAACACTGTCCGGTTTATAAATCAGGTTCTGGTTCTGGGTTATTTCCCGCTGCGCTTCCAGCCAGGCACGTGATTCAAGCGATTTAAAATATTCCGCATCGCAAGGGTTTCGGCGATTTGGGCATGAGCCGCAACGGAAACGCAGACCGTAAGCCACGCAGCCATCACCCATTTTTTAAAGTTTATGTTCACCATAAATTCGAAGCCCCTGATATTTATAGTTTAAAGGATTATAAGGTATCCGCGCAAATAGATATTCATTCTTGTTAATCCTCCGCATCTATAGGAACGCATTTGTGACCTGAGCTTAATGCCCCCAAAACGCCGCCGCCGCAACCGTCAAGCGCTGTGCAGGGCGATTCTACACGGCATTCCGGATTGGGGCATACATAATCGGTTGCTGTGTCAAAGAACGCACTATAATCCCCGCTATCAGTTATATTTCCGGTCCGGATGGTTATTTGAACGCCTGTCGGTATAGGCGGCGCACAAGCGCTTTCACCATCAAACGGCTGTAATTTGGGGTCGAAATAATCATCTATATTGCCCTTTTTCAGGTGGCGAATGCCATCAACCAGAACGAAGGGGTAAGGGGGGGTCTCCTTCCCGGTCTCAAATTTCTTATATTCCGGTGCTTTATTTTGGTAGACATCCATTATCGGTTTGGGGATGCCCGTTGTGGCGCCAGCCAAAACGCCACTTATAACAGTTGTGCAAGCAGCGCTGCCCAGTTTGCGGGGGTCTTTATCGGCGCTTGTTTGCGGAGGGTCGTTTTCGGGGTCATATACCAAATCTTCCAGACTATAGAAAAACTTGGGCGTTGTGCTGCCGGGGTCATTTTCTGCAAAATTCTGACATTTTGCCGCCTGCCAAACAGCTTGCATTTGCAGGCAGTTCATCGCACGCCGGGGCGCATTACCTGTAGTTTTGCCAAGGGCTTCATCCATGTCGCTGGCGAGGGGGTAGACCATATCCTTTTGCGAGCCGCCCAGAAAATCATGCGAAAAATTTTTCTGTGTGGAGTTTGTTGCCGGGCCGAGTGCTATGCCGTTGATGAGCGGTATGATATCACCATCGCCATCTTAACCTTTAGAACGCGCTCAATTCTATAATAATTGTCAGGCTTGCCTTGCACGCTCATTCCTACGCGCATCCAATCCCAGTTGGGATATATATCTTTCCATTTATCTTCTGCCTCAGAGAAAATTGGCGGGGCGTTTTTGGCGGCAACAGCCAAATACTGGTCGTAGCAGGTATAGGATAAAATGCTGTCGGGTTTGCGAATGCTCAGCTGATTAACGATGTTTTCCCGCTGGGCTTCCATAAAGGCGCGCGCATGAATCTGGTTCATGACATCGCCATCGCAGGTCTTGGAATCTGTCTTGGTATTATTCGCACCCTTATCAGGTGCATAGGTCGTGCAGGGGATCCCGGGAGTGCAGGTTTGCGCCATAAGCGGTGATGCGCCTGCCAGCAGCGCACATGCCCCAACCCATAGTGCTGTTATCTTCCATGCCCTCATACCATTAAGGATATCACGAGGGGGCTTGTCGATTGAAGTATTTTAAGCCGTTAAGCGGCTTTTTTCAGATCAATATCCAGAATGGTCATGGTAAAGCTGAAGGATGTTTCGCCATCTTCTTCATCTTTATAGATAACGCCGATGAATTCACCCTTATGAATAACCTCAACCGAATCCGATGCTTTTTCGCGGAACTTCAAGGCAAATCCGTCCCCGAATTTTGCTTGCAGATACGCTTGCAGTTTAGAGACATCTTCAGGCTTGAACATTTTTCTTTGCTCCTTCTAAGGTCGCGGTCGTTTGAATGGGAGAGAGGTTACGATGATTATCGTTTTCTGCCAACCCCAGAGCGACCTGTTTCTGACATATTTTTGCAAGTTCCTTACGGTCGGAATAGGAATTGGCGGCGAAAGGCGTATGAAAAGCTAGCGTAATGACGGCACCGCGACTGAACGCAAAGCGCCAAAGATGCACGGGCAGTTCGGTATCATATCCCGGTGCCAGGAATAAATATCCCGGGTATCCTGTGTTTCAGGCACTTGTCCGTCAACAAGTTCCATGCGGATGGTAAAGGGTTGGATAATCAGTCCGGGTTGCTCATCCTGCAGCATTAAAGAAAACAGGCTGGATTTAAAGGGCAGGACTTCCCGCCCGTCGGTGGATGTTCCTTCCGGGAAAATGACAAGGTTTTTACCTTCTCGCATCATAGCGCCGATGGCAGAGCGTTCGTTGAGGGCAGCGCTGCGCGAACGGTCAATAAATCCGGTTTGCTGTAGTTTTGCCAGATAGCCAAAAACAGGCCAGTTTGCGACTTCCTTTTTTGACACGAAGGACGTTTTTAAAACAGACCCAATCACAGGGATATCAAGATATGACAGATGGTTACCAACAAACACTGTCTGGGATTGGGTGTGCGGCGTCCCCTGAACAACAATTTTAATACCAAAGGTGCGGCAAATAAGTTTATGCCACAGACGGGGCAGGATATAGGCAGGGTTGCCTGTGCCCAGAAGGCTCATTATAACAATCTGAAAAGGAATCATGAGAACGCAGGCGAGAACAAAAACGCTTAGTTTATAAACAGCAGCAAAGAGGGAGAGGCTACGGCGCATCAGTATAAAACCTCAATTACCCGCCTGTCAGGAAATCGTGCCGAGCGCGAGCGGGGATTTACCGGATGATTCCGAAAGTTTTTCGCCATCAGGAAAAGTTTTTTTGTGTTTTTCGCTCGTAGTGGTTGCGGTAACGCTTTGTTACCATATGGCTTTGCGCCACGATGCAAACATCCGTTGTGTTGAAAACGGGGTCGATCACAGCACCGTCCCCAATAAGCGCGCCGATTCGCAAATACCCTTTAATCAGCGGGGGCAGGGCGGCAAACATGGCTTTCGGGTCAATTTCCGATTGTGGCATGCGGTTCATTTCAATGAAACGGCCATCTACAGCGCGCGGGCGCAGACCGTAAGGTGCCAGGTGGTAGTGATACATATAGGATAGTGGCGCTGCCAGCTCCTCGATATCCGTGCTGTGAAGGCTGGCGCAGCCGAACATCAGGTCAATTTTGTGGTCCATAATGTAATTGGCAATGCCCTGCCAGAGCAGTTGTAGGACGGAACCGGCGCGGTAATCCGGTAAAACGCAGGAACGGCCCAGCTCCAGCAGCGAAGCACCGGTATCCAGCAGCTGGGAAAGATCATATTCCTGGGCGGAATAAAAATGACCGCATTCATCGGCCTTTTTCACGGCGGAGAAGGCGGTATGTGCCAACGATATTATTGGCTCCGCCCTCATGATCAATCACGATCAGGTGATCGGCATAGGCATCATATTCATCGAAGTCACGCTTTTGAGCGCTGATTTCATCCGTGGGAAGTGCCTTATATTCTTCGTAGAAAACACGGTAACGCAGCTTCTGGGCAGCCTCTATTTCGGAAGCGCTCTTTGCCAGCCGTACAGAAATCTGTTCTTTAGGAGCACTGTCTTGCTCGGGCATCAATTAATCTTTCCAGTGTTTAAACCCAGCGGAGTAACACCATTTCCTTAAAAATTCAAGTTTTTGAGACGGAAGGCCTCTTCAACAAATACGTACAGGCGCTTTACCTTACATAGAGGTGAACTTCATTAAACCGGGCTTCCTCGCTTTTTGCGTAGGACAGATCAACACGGTCAGCCGGCAAACCGATCTGGGTAAGGCTGCGCAGCACACGCTCGGCATTGCGGCGCGCGCGCGTGCTTTCGATAGCTACCTTGGCGGCATTACCTTCCGTAGGGTGTACGGCTACAAGATCAAAGCGTGCGTTGGGATAACGCTGTAAAGCTTCACTGACAGCGATATAGAGCGCTTGCTCGTAATTTACATCCGGGCGATCAAACTTGATTTTTACCAGAGCGCGCGGGCCGGAGAGGGCGGCTTGCTGAACCATAGGGGTGCTGAGACTCTCAGGCGAATCGGACTGACGCCACAGGAGCGCCGTTAAACGCTTCCACATTGGAGAACGGACGGTTGGAAAGACTTTTGCTGTACAGATCACCATTCGTGACAGCCACAGACAGCGTGCGCAGGTTATTACGCTCTGTCGTCAGATAGGCGCTGGTGCGGGTCATGTCATCATTCGCGCTGTTCAGAATGCGCTCAATCACCACAACGGTGTTGTAGGTATAGTCCTCCAGCTGGGCGAGGTGAACATGGTCTTCTTCAATACCGCCGGACAAGCCATAAGCGCGCGGATTGATTCTTGCAGGAAGGCGGCGTTGGATGCAGCATTCGAGGCACGTACAGCCAGCTGGTTCATCAGCGCCAGATTCTGGGCCAGATCTTCCAAAGCGATCTGTGCATCAACAACGCGGGCCTCCAGCCGTGGGTTGCCGGGGGTGGTGCCCGATTGAAGCTGTGTATTAACTGTGGCAACCAGCGCGTAGTACTGCGCCGCCTGATTTTCACCTGACATTTGCAGGCTTTCCATTTCAGCAGCCAGCACGGAAACTTCATTTTGCAGACCGACAAGCTCGCTCTGAAGGTCTCTCACCTTTGCACCAACTAACGTGCTGGTCGGGGTAAAATAAACATCACCCGTAACATCGCGCGGCGTAATTTCCTGCATCTTCTTGGGGCGGCTGTAAATGCTGTCCTTCAAGTTTTTGGGCAGCGGCTCATTCGTGATGATCAGGGCCGAATCCTGTTTTTGTGTCAGATCAACGGGATTAGCATGAAGGCCGGTTGTGCCCAAAAGAGCGACCGCCAGAAAGCCTGCTATGCCGAACGATGTATGTAATTTGTTGAACGTCATTATCTAAACTGCTGTTTTTTATGAACCTAACCCTAAAACTACCATCGCTTTAAAGATTTCGGGAGTCAAGCGCAAGCGGATAAACAATCCTCAGGCTTATTTTTCATCTTTTACAGTAAGCGTGAAAAAATGTGTTTTGGAAAGACTTGCGTTTTGATTCGTAATCGATTAGGGTGCGTCTCGTTCAAATATAAGGACACGCGCCCGTAGCTCAGCTGGATAGAGCGTCTGACTACGGATCAGAAGGTCAGGGGTTCGAATCCTCTCGGGCGCGCCATTTTCCCAAATCTCAGGCAAGTCATTGATAATGCTGCGTTATTTTTCATAATCCAAAGTAGGACAGCTAAGGCCGTCTCCTGCCAACCTATTGTTTTTACTGAGTTTGTGGGTTCGAATTTGGAGAGGGGAATCATGTGGTGAGTAGGCGATGTTTCTCTGTGCGGAGCAAAAAGGGAACATCGCACGCCCAGCCTCACGCAGCCCGCGCCTTAATTTCTTATTCGGGGCCAGCTAAAGCGGTATCCCTTTAGCTTCATAGTATTCCTTAAAAAG
>JAJOJU010000031.1 GCA_021208265.1 Alphaproteobacteria bacterium
GGTCATGGGGTGCCCCTGTTATGTCTTTGTGCGCTTAATAGCTTTTATAAAATATATTATGATCTTCATTATCTTCGCCTACAATTCTTAAAATAGAATAAATAAAATTATCTCAATTATAAATTACAACTTAAGAGTGTTTTTTATTTTTTACTGTAATAAATACTATTCTTTAGATGCTATTCCTTAGTATTGTTGAAATATTATTTTCGCCCTGCTGGCATTAAATGTATCGTCATCACAATAAAGGGGTGTTTTCTTGTTTGTGGCTGCGCAAGAGCCGCTTTCACAAAATACATCTTCTGCGTGCAGGATATGCGCGCCGGAGGCTTCAAGGGCCGGAAGCGTTTCAAAAAACCACGCATGGCGGGTGTTATAATCCGCCCGCCTCAAGCTGATATCCTTCTCCTTTTTCAGATAAGCCATGCGGGCCAGCATGGTTGGCACATCATAGCCGATTTCCGGGATGGGGGTCAGGATGTAAAGCTGTTTTCCCTGCCTCTGCATATCTTCGGCCAGACTCCGAAGCACGGCCTGCGCTTCGCCCGTGAGGGTTCCGCTTTTCGCGAGGAAAAGATTGGCTTTGTGCCCTTCCTCTACGGCGCCTGGAAAATCGACAGGGCCGACGATGGGCCGCGACCAGCGCGATACCAGCAGGACGGTTTTGATTGCGGGGTGGGCCTTCAGAAATTCCAGAGTGCTTGCCGTGAAATCGGCGCAGTTCCCGCCTGCGTAATCCATGCCGGGTATAAAGGCGCAGCCCTTTTGCGCCAGCATATATCCGGCGCGGCCTTTTTCGCTCAGGAGGGTCGATACGGTTTCCTGCACGGTCATGGCATGAGAATCCCCGGTGAGCAGGAAATCCGGCTCTTTGCCGTCCGCGCCCAGCCTGCAAAACAGCGCATGGCGCAGAGTATCCTGCGGGGCCGGAAGCGGGGCGGCGCAGTGTTCTATTGCGGCTTTTTCCTGATCGGCTCGGCGTTCCAGCAAGGCGGCTTCCGGATCATTGAGGCGCTGGGGCAGGCCGTGGCTGAAGGTCAGTCCCGCGCCAATCATAACGAAAACAAGCATCCCGGCCCCGGCCAGCCGGAAAATCACACCGGTTGCAAAGGAGCTGTTTTGGCGGCGGAAGGGTTGTTCGATAAACCGCCAGCTGAGAAGGGCGATGAGGAAGGAGATCGCAAGAACGGCTGCGGTCCCGCCCGGGCCGATCTCCCCGAAATTGATATAGCGCGTGAAGACCAGCAGCGGCCAGTGCCAGAGATAAAGGGAATAGGAAAGAAGGCCGATCAGCACCAAAGGCTTGATGCCGAGCAGGTGCAAGGCCAGCGTTTTATGCCCGGCGTTCTGGCCGGTATAAAGGATAAGCGCCGCGCCAAGGCAGGGGATAAGCGCCGCCAGCCCTGGAAATGGCGTTTGCGCATCGTAAAGAGTGACCGATATGCCGATCAGCACAAGCCCGCCAGCGCTCAGACTTTCCCGGATCATCCGGTTTTGCGGCGAGGGCAGCGCGCTGAAGGCCAGCAGCCCGCCCAGTAAAAATTCCCAGATGCGCGCGGGCAGAAGATAAAACCCGGCGGCGGGCGCGTAAAAGGAACTCCAGAGACTAAAGCCGAGTGAAAGGATAAAAAGACAGAGCGTGAGCGGGATATAAAACTGCCTGCCCAAACGCGTGGCCAGCAGCACAGCGCAGGGGAACAGAATATAGAACTGCTCCTCGATCGCCAGCGCCCATGTGTGCAGCAAGGGCATATCCTGCGCGAGGCCTGCAAAATACCCGGTTTGCTGCCAGAAGAGGACATTAGATGAAAACACAAGCGCGGCCATCAGGCTTTCGCCGAAATCTTCCAGATCGCCGGGGCTTAAGAAAACAACCGCCGCGAGCGTCGTTGCGGCCAGCATGACCAGCAGCGCCGGGACAATGCGTTTGATACGGAATGCGTAAAACGCGCGCAGGTTGAATTGGCCTTCCCGGATTTCACGGATCATGATGCCGGTCAGCAAAAACCCCGATATCACAAAGAATATATCAACGCCGATATAGCCGCCGGAAAACCCCGGAACCCCGGCATGGAACAGGATAATCGCGAGTATGGCAACAGCCCGCAAGCCGTCTATATCCGGGCGGTATCGGGTCATGAAACGGCGTCAGGGAACAGCAGGGAAAGATATTGAAGGGAGGCGGCCTCCACGGAAAATTCGCTCGCGCGGGCCTGATATGATCCCAGCGTGTGCGGCGGATTTTTAAGGGTTTCGGCGATGGCACCGGCCAGCGCACTATCATCGCGCGGCGGGACGAGCGCCCCCCATGTCCCGTTCTCCAGTATCTCCGCCGGGCCGCCATGGCAGTTGGTGGAGACAACAGGCGTGCCCACAGCCATGGATTCGATCAGCACATTCCCAAACCCTTCATGCGTGGAGTGAAGCACAAGCACATCCGCGCGCGCCATAAAGGCATACGGGTTTTGCACGAAGCCGGGCAGCGACACGACATCTTGTAATTTCAGCGCCGCAATTTGTTCGCGTATCATATGTTCACGCGGTCCGCCGCCGAGCAGAATCAGCCGGGCATCCATGCTCTCCCGCAGCTTGGCAAACGCTTTCAACAGCGTCTCATGATCCTTCTCCGGGATGAAGCGTCCCACGGATAACAAAACCTTATAGGGCCGCGCAGTTTTATCCGCGCCCAGCCATTCATGAAGCGGGTCTTCGGCGGCCTTGTCCGCGATGCCGGGATAATAAACCGGGTTGTAAATCACGGAGATGCGGCCCGGTTTCACGCCGCAATAACTCTCCATATCCTTGGCGGCAGCTTTTGAAACCACGATCACGCGGCCTGCAAATTTATAAAAGAAACGGATCATGGCGTGTTTGACGTTATGCCAGAAGGACGATTTTTTAATCCGCAAATTTTCCGACAAAATCGTGTGTTCGGTGATGATGCAGCGGTACCGCACCCCGCCAACCAGCCTTGCCGCGATGTTAAGCAAATTCGCCTCGGGCAGGGCGCTCAGGATATGCGCCGGTTTTTCACGCCAGATATATTTTAGAAGCTGCCAAAGCGAGCCCCACTGGGTGTTGCAATGCAGGCTGATGAGATTAACGCCCTCCGGAAGCTGGTCGAAATAGGGGCCGATCGCTTTATAGATCAGAAGATCGACCGCATGACCGCGCCGCAGGAAATCCGCCGCCAGATTAAGAAATACCCGCTCCGCTCCGCCGTCATTCAGCGAAGGAAGAAACAGGGTGATTTTATGGCTTTGCTCCATGCGAAAAAGTCTTATACTGAAAGGCGGTATAATTTTGAAAATATTGGCACATTTCCGGTGAATATGAAACAGCTCTGGCAAACGCAACTCAAACCCGTCCTCAAAAATGCAGGGCTGGATGTCCCCTGGCGGTGGTTCAAGCGCAAGATCTGGGCGCTGCAACTGGTCGGCAAGGACCCGAAACAGATTTTTACCGAGATTTATAACGACAATAAATGGGAATGCGAGGAAAGCATTTCCGGCCCCGGATCGACGCTGGAGGAAACCGCGCATTTGCGCCCTGAGCTGGAAAAACTGTTCCGCGAGCTAGAGATCAAAACGATCATCGATCTGCCCTGCGGCGATTTCCATTGGTTCAAGGAAATCGATTATGCCTTCGATCATTATACGGGCTGCGATATCGTTGAGCCGCTGATCGCCAAAAATAACGAAAAATACGCCTCGCCCGCGCGCAGTTTCAAAGTGCTGAACGTGCTGGAAGACAGGCTGGATCAAGCCGATATGTTTTTCTGTCGCGATCTTTTGCTGCACCTTTCATACAAAAATATTTTCGACCTTTTTGACAACGTGCTCAAAAGCGATATCGAATGGATTCTGGTCTCGCACGGCGTGGGCCTGAAGAACGAGGATATTCACACCGGGCAGGGGCGACTGGTGAACCTGACCGCGCCGCCGTTCAACTTCCCGGAGCCGCAAAAAATCATCATGGAAAATTCCAAAGTCTTTGGCGGCAAGTTCAAGGATATCCGCTCCATGGCACTCTGGCGCGTGGCGGATTTACGTGATCATCTTGGGAAGAATCGATGAAAAGTGCCGTGCGCTCACTGCTGCGCTGCGTTGCGGGGAACGGCCTGTTTCGCGGGCTTGTAAGGCCGCTCTCCTTAAGCGGGATCATCCCCTATTCCCTCTATCGCCGCCTGCCGGTTGAAGGCGAATTCCAGACGCCGGTGAATGATAATGCCGGGTTTATCTATTGCTCATCCTATGAAGATGCCGTCGGGCGCGGCCTGTTCTGGCAGGGCGCAGGCGGGTTTGAACCCGAAACCATCGCCTATTTAAAACCGCTGCTGGAACGCACCAAAGTGTTTGCCGATGTCGGGGCCAATACCGGGCATTTCGCGCTTTATGCCTGCGCGGTGAACCCGGCTTTGCACGTGCACGCGTTTGAACCTGTTCCGGCGACATTTGAATGCCTGAAACGCAATATCGAACGCAACGGCTGGGCCGGGCGCTGCGCCGTGCATCAAAAGGCGGTGGGCGCCGAAAACGGGCGCGTGCAATTCCACGTGCCGCATGATGCGCTCCCCACCTCCGCCAGCCTGAATCCGCAAGGCTTCCACGGGCTTTCCGGCGATCTGATCGATGTCGAGATCGTGCGGCTGGATCGTTTATTCGAAGGCGCGGCCCCGCCCGATGTGTTGAAGATCGATGTCGAGGGGTTCGAGCATCTGGTGCTGCAGGGCATGGAAAAGATTTTTGCAAGCGGCCACCGCCCGCAGATTATTTTCGAATGCCACCCCGACGGCCCGGCGAAAGAGATCATGGATGTGCTGGGGCCGCTGGGGTATAAATACCTCCACCTCTCCAAACAAGGCCCGGTGGCGTTTGACGCGATCAGCCCTGCGCACGTGACAAAAGACTGGAACTGGGCGGCGGTTCCGGCCTGACGTCATTGCGAGCGCAGCGAAGCAATCTCAAGAAAAAAATTTAAATAGGATTGTAGATCATTTCTTACAAAAACTTGATTTTTCTCTTAACGTATGTTACGTACATATATACGTATATACCGTAGGAGAGAACATGAACACAAAAAGCGAACGTTTTGAGATGCGTCTTGATCCAGAAATAATAGAGCGAGTTGATACTTGGCGATCTGAGCAGATGGATATTCCATCGAGAGCAGAAGCTATTCGGCGCTTAACAGAGTATGGCCTATCTGCTTATCAAAGCCATCCCGTCAAACTCGATGATGGTTCAAAATTAATTTTGGTAATGCTTAGTGAGTTATATGAAAAGATGAATGTTAAGGGGGAGATTGAACCATCGTTTATTAAAAGTGTTATATATGACGGGCAATACTGGGCTTTAAAATGGCAATACCCAGGAATTTTTTTATCGTTATGACGAGAAAGAACGAGTTGTTTCTGAAGTGGTAGATATTTTTGATATGTGGTCGTTCCTTGAATCATCCTATGAAAAATTATCTAATAAGGATAAGGCTCTCATAAAAGAAGGAAACGGACTATGATAGCATCTCTTTTCCGGGTTTTGATGGGAATAATGAGATAGATTTTTATGGTGTCGCAAGATTTTTGATTGATGATCTTGGTCGTTTTTGAAAGCTTTAAGGGAAGATATCTTAATTCCCATTCTCCATCACTTGAAGGATATAGGCGCATGTTAAGGGTTTTTCTTCCTATGCGTCCCAGCTTGACGGGTGGAAAAATGAATGCTGGCCAAATTATTCAAGTAATGAAAGCGAAGTGGTTTAGCGCTAACTAGATTGCCGCGTCGCCTGCGGCTCCTCGCAATGACGGTTTAGGAAGGTTTCAACCACCCCGATAAATCCAGCCCCGTCAGTTTTTCGGTTTCGGCGATATCTTGGCTGTAATATTTTTCCAGCAGGCGGGTGCGGGTGGCGGGATCGGCGGCTTCATAGCCTTTCGCGGCGCCGAGGCGCAGGAAGAGCGGGTTGGCGATATGGCGCGGCAGGATGCTGTGCAGCAGCCTGTGCAGCGCCGGAGCCTTGACGGATTTTCCTTCATTCATGAACACATCCTTGCCCGAAACATCGCAAGGGTTCAGGCCTAAAAAACGCGGCGATATCGTTCATCGCCTGCTGCTGGTTTTGCGTCCAGTCCTCAAACAGCAGGAACAGGATTTGTTCACGCGGGAAATGATCCAGTAAATGCCTTATGTGAGCGCTATAGCGCGTCAGGTAAAGATAGCAGCGGTAAATATCTTCCGGCTTACGAACGCCCTTTTCCTCTTCTTCGAACACGCCTTCCAGCGTGGCGCGTGGATCTTCGGTGCCGACCACCTTGGCTTTTTCAAAATTGGATTGCGCGTTATCGAACGGGTTGCGCATGGAGATGATGATCTTTGCGCCAGGCACATCGCGCGCCATGCGGGTGATGCTGTCTTCACCCTCGCTCCAGATATAATCTTTGACCGAGGTTTCATAGAGCTGGTTTTTGTAGATGTAGGAGGGCGTGGCCTCGCCCTGCAGGGATTCATCCCCTGCGTGTTTGAAATGCGCGTCGTAATAGCCGGGGCCGCGGCGGTAGAAATCGTTGACGACGAAGTAGAACACTTCCTTCGGCTCGCTCATGCAGATATCCGGGTGGAACGATAAAAGCCTGTGCAGGCTGGACGTGCCGCAGCGGTTAAATCCGGCAATGTAGAAATCAGGAAAACGGCTCATAAAACTCTGATATTCTTAAAGTTATCATTTTAAGGTATCATGCCTGAAAAGCCCCTTTCGGCCAAGGATTGTTTGCCCCGATGTCATCGCCCTCCCTTTTCCGCCAGTATTTTTCCGCCAGCATGATGTCGGGCACGGCCAAGGTGCTGAAAATACTTTCCGGCATCGGTGTGGTGGCCTTCCTGAACCTGATGGCGGGGAAGGAGGAATTCGGCCTCTTCATGATCGCCTATTCGGTGGCGTTTATGGTGGCGGTCTCGATCGAGACGTTCTTTCAGAATTTGATTCTCTATCACACGGGCCGCGCGGAAGAGGGGGTTGCCCTGAACGCTCACCCGATTATGCCGGCCTCGCTTTACTGGGGGAGCGGGGTTTCCGCACTGGCGGGGGTGTTGATCGCGCTGGCGGCCCCGTTGATTGAATCCCTGATGGGCCATGCGGGGCTGGCGCCCTGGATTGTTGTGATGGCGGCGTTCATCCCGGCGCATACGCTTTTGACGCTGCTGACATCCTGTTACCGCGCGCAGCATAAGGTTGTGACCATGGCGGTTTATTTCGATGTGCTGCCTTCGGTTTTACTGGTGGGCGGCACGGCGCTGGTATGGCTGGCGGGATGGTCCGTTTATGCTGTGGGGTGGATGCACAGCGCGGCCTTTGTTCTGCCGTTCCTTATCCTGTTCCTGAAAGAGCCCGTCCTGCCGCCCGCCGGGTGGTTGGCGTTTACACGCTGGGATATCGGTTACGGGTTTAAATCGATGGCGGTTTATATCGCCAACCAGCCGGGGTTGGGGCTTGATGTGCTCTTCGTTGGGCAGTTTTGCGATGTGGGGACAACGGCGGAATACGCGATGGCCTCGAGATTTGCGCAAGTTCTGATGCTGCCCAAAATGGCGATCACGCAGCTGCAGATTCCCCGCATGGGAAGGTTTTTCAAGGCCGGGGATAATGCGGGATTGCGCCATGAATTCGAAGCCATGCAGGATATTTCTCTGCTGGCCACCGTGTTTGGCTGCCTGTGTTATGTGGTGCTGGCTCTGCCGGTGATGAATTTATTTGGTGATTACAGCGCGGCCTACAGCATCCTGATGGTTTTATGTGCGGCGAGCCTGATCAAGGCGGGCTTCGGCGCTTCGGGCGGTTATCTCGGCATGGCGGGTTATGCGGGCTGGCTGTTTATCACCAATGCCGGGGCGGTGCTGGTGCTGGTGGTCTCGATGCTTCTATTCGTGCCGTGGCTGGAAGGCATGGGGGCAGGTTATGCCCTTGCCGTGCACGCGTTGGCGACGATGGGCAGCATGAGCCTTGTTATTCATTATAAAGACAGGCTGAGCCTGATGCGCCCGTTCACGGCGCTTTATCTGGCGGCTGTGATTGTCGTGCTGGCCTTGTGCGGGCATGGGATGATCGGCATGGCCGTGACCTCTTTGGCGCTCATTGTGATGAGCGCGCTTTATCTTTATGCTGAGCCGGTGAGCATTCGTTTTTTCCGGCCGCAAGGAAAGGTCAAGACATGATTCCCGATTTCCTGCATATTGGCGCACCGCGCGCGGCATCGACCTGGCTGTTTGAAAATCTGGCGCAGCATCCCGGCATCTGGGTACCGCCGCACAAAAATATCCTTTATTTCCACCCGCTGTTTCAGCGGTATCGCCTGCGCAAGCTAAGGCTTTATTGGAACGAAATCTGGGGCAGCAAAAATGCAGCCCAGCGCCGCTGGAATATCCGCCATTTCCTGACGCCGTTTCCGGGGGATGACTGGTACAAGGCGCAGTTCCCGTATGATCCGGCCCTTGTGAAAGGCGAGTGCGCCGAGGCCTATTGTTCACTGGAAGAAAAGGACGTGGCGCGGATTGCCGCGATGATGCCGGATGTGAAAATTATTTTCGTGCTGCGCGACCCGGTAGAGCGGCTGGTCTCCCACGCCAAGCACGATCTGGTGACGCGCAAGAAACTGGACCCCAAGACCATTCCCGCCGAAGCTTATTTCAAAATCGTCAAACACCCGGCGCAGATCGCTCGCTCCACCTATATGAAGACGATTGACCTTTGGGAAAAATACTTCCCGCGCGAGCAATTCCTCGTGCTGTTTTTCGAGGACATCAACGAAAATCCGCAAGTCGTTCTGCAAAAAATCTGCGCGTTTTTAGGTGTTGATTATAAACCCGACTATTTCCCGTCATCCAAAACCGGGGAGAAGGTCAACGCCTCAACCAAAACGCCCGCACCGCCGGAAGTTTATGATTTTGCGAAAGCCGCACTTAAGGACGATATCACCGCGCTGGCTGCCAGGTATGGTGGTGCGGCGGAGCGCTGGAAGCGGCCTCTGGAAGAATAAAATCTCTTTCTTCCCTGATTGGTTTTAATTGTCGTACACCATAAGCGACACCCAGGAAAATCCAGAGCGGCGTGAAGCGAATATTCTGGTGCGTGATGCCGTTCAGAAAAACAATAAACAGCAGCACGAGGAAATAGCGGTGAGCACGCCTTGATATCTGGAACAGGAAATTTGCGAACAACAATGTGCCCATAATGCCGTAGGAAAATATGACGTTTCCGACAGCAGAATGGATTTCATTGGGTTTGCCCATGTCTGTGAACCTGTAATACGCACCCTCACCAGCGCCAAAAACCAGATATTCCGGGTATTCCAGAATTCTGTAATAGCCTCGCCGCGCGGGCTATCATCACTTTCATGGCCAATGTTTTCCAATCTTGCAACGGCGCGTTCCACAGCTTCCAGCTTTTCCAGTTTTTGCTGAATGTAGGAGAGAGAAGACATAGAGATAATAAAAACAATGACCGCGCCAAAAAAAGATAAATGCCTTACTTGTTCTGCCGACAACGGGGCTGAAGGGCAGGCTCAGGAAGAACAGAATAGAACAGATCAGGCTGGCTTTAGAGAGCGAGAGCGTTTGCATGTAGAGCATACAGAACAGCAAAACATAATCAAATAATGTAAAGCGCCTGTATATTTTCAACATCACAAGCGCGCAGGACATGAAGAGTCCCCAGTCAGCCAGCTGGTTAGGGTTGTTGAACGTGCCGACCAGCCGCCGGTTTGAATATTCCGGATACACCAGACAGAAAAACAGCTCGGCGAAAACAGCCACAACAATTCCCACATAGATCACTTTGGCTGTCAGATCCGGCGTCTTGGAAAAAAGATAGGCAATCAATATGAAAGCCAAGGAATTATATATGTAATACATGCTGCTGAAGAACAGGCGCGGATCATGCAAATAGGCATAGTAGATGAGATTAATAACGATGGTGAGGGCGCTATAGGCCAGAATGGATAAGTATACGGAATCCATCACCATGCGGCTGTTGGACAGCGTGTAAAAAACCATCATCAACATCCCCGTGAACAATATGAAATCAGCGATCTGCGGATAGCCGCTGTGCCAGAGATAGAAAATATTCAGCACCAGATAAAGAAACAGCGTTCCATTCATATACGTCAACGCAAAGGTCGTTTTTTTGAGGGCGCGGCGATGAAGGATAAGAAAGGGCCTGATTCATAAGAGTGAATAAAAAGCTTGCCTGCTTTTCTGTCTTGTGTTAGGAATATATTCATAAGCGGACAATTGCGCCCGCAATTTACCCGTATAACAGCGCCGAGACGCTGTTTTTAATTTTCCCATCTTACATCAGGAGCATTCAAAATGAAACTAGGCTTAGGCTTTTGCTATTGGACGCCTGTGCGCCCCAAAATCAACCTGACATCGCCTTCCCCGCAGGTGATTGCTACGCAGCCATGGATGAAAATGAATAATTTTTCCATGATTGCGGAAGTGATCGATAGTGCCCCCGGCACCAACATCAACAACAAGGTAATCTTTCATATGGGGGATAATTCCGGGATCGCCAACCGTTACGTTCTTTACAAAGCGAACGGTGATTCCGATGTGGATTTTTATCTTTCCAATGCGAGTGCTACCGTGGCCAGCACTACCCGGCAATGGGAGATATTGCGTGCTTCAAAAAAGCAGCGCTGGGGTTTGAGTGTCAAGAACGGCACGATCAAGCTTTATCTCAACGGCGTAAAAATTGACGCCTGGTTTGATATTTCCGTCCCCACAGTAGCATCCCCCGTTATTGGCATTGGCACCCAAAACAGCGCGCTGGATTACACGCATGCGAACCTGACCTATAACAGCTTCCAGTTTTATGACCGCGCGCTTTCCGAAACGAAAATGCGGCAGCTAACGACGACGGATGATCATGATACATCCGCCACCTATAACCCCGCGCTGAAACTGATTGCCGTGGGGGGGCAGTCGAATGCCGGCGGGCGTGCTTCCGGCTCCAATACCTACACCAATGGCGCGCGTATGAAATTGATCCGTACGCAGGGTGGGCTCGTGAGTTATGCTGACCCTGCCGCCGTGAATACCAGCGAGATTTTCTCCGCGTTTTTTTGGTGATTCCGGCAACAATATCGGCCTGCACGGCATGATGCTGGATACGCTGGCCGGGACGCATACAAGCGACACATTCGCCGTGCATCCTTGCGCCAAGGGCGGCACGTCTCTCAATTCCAACTGGCAACCGTTAACCTTCGATACGTCCGCGCGCTATCAGGTTTCGGATATGACCTATTGTTATCTGCAACGTCTTTTTGTTGCCAGGGCGCACGCGCCGATTGCGCCCATGTCTGGTATCAGGGCGAGAGCGATGCGCTGGAGAATGTCAGTCAGGGAAATTATGCGATTTTCTTGAACCGGCTTTATACGCTTATTCGGGAAACGCATGGCACGTTCCCTCTGATCACCGTGTCGTTGCATGACGATCTTCCGATTGGAACATACCCGGCGAAGGCTGCCATTCGGGCAGCACAGGACGGGCTTTCCTGCCCCACGCACCATGTCGTTCCGGCACTCGGATACGCAACAGATGCTGGGAATGTTCATCATACGGCGGCGGGATATAATGCTCTGGGGGTGGCTGTGGCCGGGGCTTTATCCGCCAATGTATTTGGATAGATAATCCCGGCGGATCTGATCGGATGTGCGGGTGACGGGCAGAAATAATATCGTTCGCAGAGCATTCAGCGCCCATTGCCACAGGGCGCGCTCTTCTGCCTCTCGTTCAATGCGGTATCTGCATTCCATGGTAGGTTCATACCATGGAGTGTTATATGTTGCCACATAAACTTTAAGGTTTTAAAGGGGTTTGTCTGTGATCAGTGTATTATTGTTGAGGAGATCTAAGGCGCTTAACCCCGTAAAATCCGCCCCTTGAATCTGCGCAACAGGTGTCCAGTCATTGCCCGTTCCATCGCTGTTTATAAACAGATTGGCGCGGTTTGTGTTCACGACATCAATCCGGACAAAGTCAGTAATAATGTCGGTTTCAGAATCAAATCCGCTCAGAATGTCTGAAATATCAAGCGTGTCACCGTCGTTGAAGAAGAAATCGCGAATTCTGTCAACGGAATTCGTATCGGTAAAGACGAACGTATCTGCTCCGCCGCCGCCGAATAATATATCCGCGCCATCGCCGCCGATGATAATATCGTCACCGCTATCGCCGTAGAGCGTGTCGGTGCCATCGCCGCCGAATTTAAAGTTTGCTGGGTCCCTGCGGTGACTTGATGAACGTCAGAAAAAAGAATTTGCGCTGATTTTAAGGTGCCGTCAGCAGCAACGACATAATATCCGAGTGTATTGTGATACCCGGCATCCGTACCTGTAAATTTAAGAGATATATCGGTTTTGTATTCGGTTTCAGCTTTTTCTGAGATGCTCGCCTGCCTGCTCGCTATTTCTTGTGGGGATTCAGAAATACCTTTGCCATGGTGCCGCGCAGAATGATCATCATCAAAAGCCCATGGTTTTTCACGTTTTTCATCACTATGTCGGCCATGAAGATGCCTGATATCTTCTTCGGCCTTGTGGCGGTCATGTTTCGTGTGTTTCATACTATCTGGTTTTTTCTGTTACTCCCATTTTGACAAGTTCGTCTGAATAAAGTCTTAAAATAACATTACACTTTAGAATAGGTTGGCCAAATCAAATGATTAAAGCAGCCGAATTTTAAAGGGCAATATCAGTAATCAGTTGGCCGTTCGTACCGTCCGTAAACAGATCTGCGGCGGTGACGCCCGTGAAATCGGACCCTTGGATCTGCGCAACGGGAGTCCAATCAGAACCCACGCCATCCGCATTGATATACATATTTGTGCGGTTGGCGTTGATCACATCGAACATCACAAACAGGTTGATATCATCGCTTGAGGAATCAAATCCGCTCAGCAGATTGGTGATATTCAGTCTGTCGGCGCTGCCGCCGTTCAGGGTGAAATCGCGGATCAGGTCAACTGCGCTGGCATCTGTCAGGCCGAACGTGTCCGATCCTGCGCCGCCGAACAGGGCGTCCGTACCTGCGCCGCCGATCAACAGATCATCACCGCCATCGCCGTAAAGCGTGTCGTTGCCATCGCCACCTTCAAGGCGATCCGTACCGTTGCCGCCGCGCAGCGTGTCGTTCCCGGCATCGCCGCGCAAGGTGTCGTTATCATTGCCGCCATCCAGAACATCATCGCCATCGCCGCCATTCAGGATATCATCGCCGTTATTGCCGGTCAGCGAGTCATTACCGGCATCCCCATTCAGCGTATCGTTGCCTAGGCCACCATAAAGATAATCGTTATCATCGCCGCCGTTCAGAATGTCATCACCGTCATCGCCCCAGAGCTTGTCAGTTCCGGCGCCGCCGTTCAGCGTGTCGTTATCATCGCCGCCATACATCAGGTCATTGCCGTCATCGCCATTCAGCGTGTCCTGACCTTCATCACCATAGAGGTAATCATTGTCGGCGCCGCCATTAAGAATGTCGTTCCCGGTGCCGCCGAACAGCT
>JAJOJU010000022.1 GCA_021208265.1 Alphaproteobacteria bacterium
CCCAGCTGCCCGCCCGCCATGTAAAGCGTTTTCCCGGCGGAGTTCACGATATGGTCAATCGCCTGCATGGCGAAATTCATGGTCATGAATTCAACAACAGGCTTCAGGCCGTTAAAAGGCCGCGCCTGTGGCGATACCCGCAAAACCGTATTCGGTGATGGGTGTATCAATCACGCGCTTGGCGCCAAATTCATCCAGCAACCCTTGGGAACTTTATAAGCGCCGTTATATTCGGCCACTTCTTCGCCCATCAGGAACACGGTTTCATCGCGGCGCATTTCTTCCGCCATGGCATCGCGGAGAGCCTCACGCACCGTCATCTCACGTGTTTCAGTGAAAGACGCTTCATCGAAAGGGGGCGGCTCAAGAACCTTGCCTTGTGCGTACAGGATATCGCGGTTTTCAATTACCTTACCGGCGGCTTGCGCCACATTGCCGGATGATGCGGGCGCGGACGCTGTTTCGGTTGAGCCCGATGATTGCGGCACGCAAGGGATATTGGTTGTTGAGATGTCAATGCTGGAGGCATCTTCGCCCTCTTCCACCAGCACGGCGATAGCGGTATTCACCGCCACACCTTCCGTGCCTTCCTGCACCAGGATTTTACCGATAATACCTTCATCCACGGCTTCCACTTCCATGGTGGCTTTATCCGTTTCAATCTCGGCAATCACATCACCGGGCGATACGGCATCACCTTCTTTTTTCAGCCATTTGGCCAAATTACCTTCCGTCATGGTCGGCGATAATGCGGGCATAAGAATTTGTGTAGGCATATTAGTCTTTAACCTCAATCAGTACATCCGTCCAAAGTTCAGCCTCATCCGGCAGGGGTGAATCTTGCGCGAACTGCGCAGCATCATTCACGATCTCTTTAATCTCTTTATCGATATCCTTGATCTCTTCTTCCTTGATCCCGGCTTCCTGCATCATGTCCTTGATTTGTGTAATCGGATCATGATCCTGCTTCATGCCTTCCAGCTCTTCCTTGGTGCGGTATTTCGCGGGATCGGACATGGAATGGCCGCGGTAGCGGTATGTAAGAACCTCAAGGATATAAGGGCCGTTGCCCTCGCGGATGTAATCCAGCGCCTGACGGGCGGCCGCCTGCACGGCAAACACGTTCATGCCATCCACCTGCTCGCCGGGGATATCATAGCCCACACCGCGCTTATAAAGCGTGCCGGCGGAGGAGCGTTTTACGGATGTACCCATGCCGTACTGGTTATTTTCAATCACGAACAGAACTGGCAGCTTCCAGAGAGAGGCCATATTATAGCTTTCCGCTACCTGCCCCTGGTTAGAAGCGCCGTCACCCATATAGGCCACAGCCACGCCGTTATCTTCCTTATATTTGTGGGCGAAAGCCAGACCGGCGCCCAGCGCCACCTGCGCGCCCACAATGCCATGGCCGCCAAAGAAATTGGCTTCCTTGGAAAACATATGCATGGAGCCACCTTTACCGCGGGAATATCCACCCTCGCGCCCCGTAAGCTCGGCCATAATGCCGCGCGCTTCCATACCGCATGCCAGCATGTGTGCATGGTCACGGTAAGCGGTGATAACGCTATCCTGCGGCTGCTGCTGGGATTGAATACCCGTTACAACAGCTTCCTGCCCGATATAAAGATGGCAGAAACCGCCAATAAGCCCCATGCCGTAAAGCTGCCCGGCTTTTTCTTCAAAGCGGCGGATCAACAGCATCTCGCGGTAGAGTTTTTTCATCTCTTCCACAGACGGTTTCGGCATAGAATTGGAGATTGTTTTCAAATCAGGTTTCTTTGTTTTAGTGGCGGCCATAATTCACACAACTTTCTGGCTTTGGAAAAATCGCATAACAGCTACAGGATTTCTGCAAGGCTTTCCAGCAAAAACCGCTATTTTGTGCGGTGCAACATATTGAAAGGAAAGGAAAATTTGTATATTAGAGGATTTTTGGAATTTTATTTCCTAACGCAACCCCGAACCGGATACAAACCATTCATCCGGATGCCGGTAACCCAGCATAAAGCGCACGCGCTCCTCTAGAAAATCCTTGTTTAAAGAACCGGGGCGCAACATGACAACCTTACGCTCCAGCGCTTCACGCTTGGATTTCAGGATAACCAGCTCGGCATTTTTCTCCACCACATCGTGCTGCACCGCGACTAACGCGGGAAGACTGCGATGCCCCTGTATGATGTGATACCCAAAATACAGGCACAAAAACGCCCCGATCAGGATCGGAATATTACGGCGCAATGTGAATGATCGGTATGGCAGGGCGTTGTTCATACACCTATAGAATCACACCCGATTCGCACGCGCAAGATAAAAAATGTTTTAGATTCAATAGCTTAAACAGGAACACTTGCAGAACAAAATCCTGCAAGTGATTCAAATGACTCAATAATTTTTCAAGAAAAAATTTTAGGCCGCTTTTTTCTTTTTGGCAGATTTTTCCAAAGGCGCACGGAAAAACGACGCCCCGGCATAGCGCGCCTGCGGACCCAGCATTTCCTCAATACGCAGCAACTGGTTATATTTCGCCATGCGGTCAGAACGGGATAGCGACCCCGTCTTGATCTGCCCGGCATTGGTGGCGACCGCGAGATCGGCGATTGTGGAATCTTCCGTTTCGCCCGAACGGTGTGAAAGCACAACACCAAACCCGGCTTTCTTCGCCATTTCGATAGCTTCCAGAGTTTCGCTCAGCGTGCCGATCTGGTTTACCTTCACCAGAATGGCATTGCCCGCGCCGCCTTCAATGCCCTGCGCCAAACGCTTGGGGTTGGTCACGAACAAATCATCCCCCACCAGCTGCACTTTATTACCGATAGCGGATGTCAGATTTTTCCAACCCACCCAGTCATCTTCCGCCAGACCATCTTCGATGGACACGATGGGGTAAGCGGCACAAAGCTTCTGGTAATAATCAACCATCTGATCAGACGTCAGGGTTTTCCCCTCACCTTCCAGATGATATTTGCCGCCTTTGTAGAATTCAGTGGAAGCGCAGTCGAGCGCGATGACGATATCATCACCCACCTTATACCCGGCTGTTTCGATGGATTGCATGATGAAATCCAATGCCTCTTCCGCGGATTTCAGGTTCGGCGCAAAGCCGCCTTCATCACCCACATTGGTGTTATGCCCGGCTTTTTTGAGCTGGGATTTAAGGGCGTGGAATACTTCCGCCCCCGCACGCAAAGCTTCGGAGAAACTGTCCATCGATACAGGCATAATCATGAATTCCTGAAAATCGATCGGGTTATCGGCATGCGCCCCGCCATTGATAATGTTCATCATAGGCGTGGGCAGTTGATGGGCAAATGACCCGCCCACGTAACGGTAGAGCGGCATATCCAGCTCCTCCGCCATCGCACGCGCCGTGGCGAGCGACACCCCCAGAATGGCATTGGCGCCGAGGCGGGATTTATTCTCCGTCCCATCCAGCGCCAGCATGGCTTGATCGATGGCGATCTGCTCTTCCGCATCCATGCCGATCAGCTCTTCCAGAATGACCGTATTCACACCCTGTACCGCTTTCAGAACGCCTTTGCCGCAGTAAATATCCTTCTTGCCATCACGCAGTTCCACGGCCTCATGTGCGCCAGTGGAAGCGCCTGAGGGCACAGCTGCCCGGCCTATCGCACCGCTTTCCAGAACAACATCAACTTCAACAGTGGGGTTACCGCGGCTGTCTAAAATCTGGCGGGCATGGATATCAATAATGGCGGTCATGGCGAAGCTCTCCTGATGGCGGGTTAAAACAGTTTACCGCCGCCATTTTTAAACAGCTGTACGCGCCGTGTAAATATCAAAAGGGGAAAAGAAGAGATCAGGCCTGTTCGTTGAGCGTAAGACCGCGCCGGAAAGATGTATGGGTAGGGCCGCTATCCTTACCTTGCTTGGCCTCCAGAATCCGGATTTGCTCTTCCAGACGCTTTTCGTATTCTTTTAGCGACACACCGCGTTCATTCTGAACCAGTTGCTCCGCCTGCTTACGCAAGGATGCTGCTGCCGCCTTGGCATCCTCCTCAATTTTAGCTTCTTCAGCTGCCAGCACCAAAGGGGAAATTTTGTCCTTAGGCAGAGACGAACGCAACGCTTTAATTTGCTGAGCCAGATCCGCTACGCTTAACGCAGCGCCGCTGGTCATACCGAACAAGGCCGCACCCTGACTGCCAACCTGGTTTACAAACTGACGATTGAGAGAACGTGCACTACTGGAAAGACCTATGCTGCTGCGGTTAATCCGGCGCCCGGCCTCAAGCAAATCAACGCCGCCCAGCAATTGCGGGCGACCAGCACCAATGCCTTGCTCATTGGCAAGGGTGGAAGAAACGAGAAAACGTGAAGCACCGGCAACGGTCATATTGTGCGAGATCTCCTATCTCAAATACATAATCCTTCACCTTATATTCTAGCCGGATTTTGCAATTTTATCAAGTTTTTGCAGCATCGATAGAACACCCTCAAGATCCTGCAGCTTTACCATGTTTGGTCCGTCAGAAGGCGCGTTATCCGGGTCCTGATGCACTTCCATGAACACGCCCGCCACACCCACAGCAACGGCCGCGCGTGCCAGAACGGGAACCATGGTACGGTCTCCGCCGCTGGATGTGCCCTGCCCACCCGGCTGCTGCACGGAATGGGTGGCATCAAAAATCACGGGGTAGCCTGTTTCCGCCATAATCGGCAGAGCGCGCATATCAGATACCAACGTATTATACCCAAAGCTCGCCCCGCGTTCGGTCAGAAGAATATTGTCATTTCCGCTTTCGGATATTTTAGCCGCCACGTTCTTCATATCCCACGGCGCGAGGAACTGCCCTTTTTTAACATTCACCACGCAACCTGTTTTGGCAGCGGCGATCAGCAGATCAGTCTGGCGGCAAAGGAAAGCCGGAATTTGTAAAACATCAATCACATCCGCCACGGCGGTGCATTGATCTTCCGTATGAATATCGGTCAGCACCGGCACAGAAAATTCTTTTTTAATATCGGCAAACACAGCGAGAGATTTATCAAGCCCGATTCCGCGCTTGCCATGCAAGGACGTACGGTTCGCCTTATCGAAGGATGACTTATATATAAGGGGGATGCCAAGCTTATCCGCAATCTCTTTAATAGCCCCACACATCATAAAGGCATGATCGCGGCTCTCCATCTGGCACGGCCCGGCAATAAGGGCGAAGGGTAGGTTCGAGGCGATACGGATATTCTGGACGGCAATCGTTTTCATATATTCTCAGGCCTTTTCAATATTTTACTTGCAACGCAACAATACTTACTCTTTGTTGGAAAGAAAACAATAGAAAGCAGGGAATTTAATGTCCGATGACAAACAAGACAAACTAAAGCGCATATGGCCCAAGGCGCCGCCGGTGGAACTGGACACCGATATGCCTGAACCTGAAAACGTAAGTGAATTACCAGCTTTCCTGCATTCATCACCCAGCTTTCGTCGCGTTTTTTATGGCACAACGGGGGCGATGCTGCTGGCCCTCGCCGGTACAGCCTATATCTATTTCAATGGCCCCGATCAAAAACATAACCCTGTCCTGAACGGTACGGCAGAGAAGCTCTTTCCTGAATTAAGACGCTAAGAAAAGCAGTTATACATAAAAAATATATTGCGCTTTAGCATGGTGATGCCTTACATAAAGCGATCACCGCGAAGAGGATTGCGCTACTATGAAGAAGAACAAACACGCCACAGAAACATTTCTGCAAGCGGCCCAGTTTGGTTTACAGCCGGACAAGATTGGAGAATTTGAGGATCGTTGCGATTTAAGCAAAGGCCTTATACAGCAATTCGTGGACGGTACGACCTACCCCTCTGGCAATCAAGCACGAAAGATCATCACAAGCGCGCAGACCATGGGGTGGAGCGCACCAGAAACAGCCTAAGAACACCGGTAAACATGCACGCGCTGGGTATCCATCATGCCCAGTTTTTTGGCAGCCCCCCAGCTGAGATCGATAATGCGCCCATGCACGAACGGCCCGCGGTCGTTGACGCGCACAAACACTCCTTCCGGGTTACCGCCACGGCTTAAATCATCCAGTTTAACATGCAGGATCGTACCGAAAGGCAGTTTTGGGTGGGCGGTTGAAATACCGTCAGGCTTGAACATTTCTCCGCTTGCCGTTCGGTTGCCTGCCAGCTCATGCCCGTACCATGACGCCAGCCCCTTTTGATAGAGCTTGCATTTACGCTCCGGCGCTGAGGGTTTCGGCAAAGGCAGAGATGATTGAACTTGCGGCACGGCTGGCGGCGGCTGTTTCGGCACCCCGGAACAGCCCGCCAGAAAAACAACCAGAAGAACGGTAAGGGGAAAACACCGCAATGATCTATGACCGGCTATGGGCAAGCGCCGCTTCGATGAAAGAGATAAACAACGGATGCGGGTCAAACGGCTTGGATTTAAGCTCCGGGTGAAACTGCACGCCGATAAACCACGGATGATCCTTGCGCTCGGCGATCTCCGGCAAGCGGCCATCGGGAGAAAGCCCGGAGAACATAAACCCGGCCTTTTCCAGCTTGTCGCGGTAATTGATATTCACCTCATAACGGTGGCGGTGACGTTCGCTGATTTTAGTAGAGCCGTAAATCTCCGCCACTTTTGAGCCTTTTGCAAGCTTGGCGGGATAGCCCCCAGGCGCATCGTACCGCCCAGATCATCATCAGCCCCGCGCTTGACCTTCTTGCCATCCACCTTTTCCCATTCGGTCATCATGGCGATAACGGGTTCCTTCGCCGGACCAAATTCAGTGGAACTAGCATTCTTCAGGCCGCACAGATTACGCGCTGCTTCCAGCACTGCCATCTGTAAACCAAAGCAAATACCGAAATAGGGAATGTTATTTTCGCGCGCATATTTCGCGGCGGCAATCTTGCCTTCCGCCCCGCGCTCGCCGAAGCCACCCGGAACCAGAATGCCGTGAACGCCTTTCAGATGCGATGCCGGGTCATCCGATTCGAATACTTCCGCCGGAATAAATTTCAGCTCAACCGATGCCTTGTTGGCAATACCGCCGTGGATGAGCGCTTCGTTGAGTGATTTATAGCTATCGGCCAGATTGGTGTATTTGCCGATAATGGCGATCTTCACGCGGCTTTCCGGCTTCTTGATCCGGCGCACGATATTTTCCCAGATAGAAAGATCGAGATCCGGGATATCGCGGATGCCGAAATATTTCATGACCTGCTTATCAAGCCCGGCCTTGTGGTAAGAAAGCGGTACTTCATAAATGGAGCTGACATCCAGAGCCGGGATCACATTCGCATCATCAATGCTGCAGAAAAGAGCAATCTTCTTGCGGTCTTCCTTGGCGATAGGCCGGTCCGCCCGGCACAATAGAATATGCGGCCAGATTCCGTGGCTCATTAATTCCTTCACGGAATGCTGCGTTGGTTTGGTCTTCAGTTCACCCGCCGCCGGAATGTATGGCAGCAATGTAACGTGACAGAACAGGGCACGCTGCGGCCCCACCTCCATGGCAAATTGACGGATGGCTTCCAGAAACGGCAGTGATTCAATGTCGCCCACCGTGCCGCCGATTTCGACCAGCACGAAATCCGCTGTTTTATCTTTTTCCTTGATGAAGGCTTTGATCTCGTTCGTGATGTGCGGGATCACCTGAATGGTCGCACCCAGATAATCACCCTTACGTTCTTTCTGAAGAACGGTCGTGTATATACGGCCCGTGGTGATGTTATCATTGGCCTTGGCAGGAACGCCCGTGAAGCGTTCATAGTGCCCGAGATCCAGATCAGTCTCCGCCCCGTCTTCTGTCACATACACCTCACCATGCTGGAAAGGCGACATCGTGCCGGGGTCAACGTTCAGGTAAGGGTCGAGTTTACAGAGGCGAACGCGATACCCCCGCGCCTGAAGCAATGCCCCAAGAGCAGCGGAGCCTAAGCCCTTCCCCAAAGAGGAAACGACGCCGCCGGTAATGAATATATAACGTGTCATGATGATTTACTTACACGTGTGTGTAACGACTTTGTTTTTTTCACGTAAACAAAAAAATTCTAAAAAAAATGAAACCGTCCCCCCACAATTTTGTTGGGAGATTAAAAAGCCTCGGCCTTACTGAGCCATCGGCGCTTCCGGAGCAGACTCAGGTGCCTCAGGTGCAGGAGCCTCAGGTGCTTCGGCTGATGCTTCCGCAGGCTGCTCTACCGCTGCCGGGGCTTCCTGATAATTCTCCAGAATACCCTTCCGCGCATTACTGGCCTGACCGGCCAAAATACCCAGAATGAGCGATGTGCAAAAAAAACCGGCGGCACAATAAGCCGTGGCCTTGGACAGAGCATTCGCAGCGCCCTTGGCTGTCGTTAAACCGCCCAAGCCGCCGCCGCCGCCGCCGATGCCCAAACCGCCCCCTTCCGAGCGCTGCAACAGCACCAGCCCAATAATAGCCAGAGCCAAAAACAGATGAATGACGAGTACTACGTTTACCATTTTCTTTGCTTCTTTTTTCTTTTTATCCGGCAATCGCCAGAAAATCTTGAGCCTTAAGGCTTGCCCCACCGACAAGGACACCGTCCACATTCGGGGTCTTTAGTATACCGGGCCCGTTTTCCGGGTTCACCGAACCGCCATACAAAATACGCATATTCTCGGCATCCGCAAGCTTTTCTTCCAAGGCCTCGCGAATAAAGGAGTGCATCATCAGAATATCTGTTTCCGATGCCGTTTTGCCGGTACCGATCGCCCAAACAGGCTCATAAGCAATCACGGTGTTGCGCGCATGCGCCCCGGCAGGAAGGGATTCGAAAAGCTGCTTTTGCACTACTTCCTCGGCTCGGCCGCCGTCACGTTCTTCTTGTGTCTCGCCGATACAGACAATCGCTGTCATGCCGTTTTTAATCACTTGCTCCGCTTTAGCTTTGATATCGGCATTGCTCTCACAATGATATTTACGACGTTCGGAATGCCCCGCAATGGCGTAAGTGCAGGCCGAATCTTTCAGCATGGACGCCGAAATATCGCCCGTATAAGCACCCTTGTCGTGCGGCGAACAATCCTGCGCGCCAAAGCTGATGAATGTATGGTTGCCGAGCGCATGCCGAACAGTCGGCAGATAAATGAAGGGCGGGAATATCACGAATTCGTTGTCACCCTGTAAAGCCTGATTCTGATAAACGCCGTTAATAACATCGGCGATCAGCAGCTTGGCTTCCTCAAGGCTGCAATTCATCTTCCAGTTTCCGGCAATCAGCTTTTTCATCGGGTTTTGTCCTTTTTATACCCCTCACATTAAAGAGGCGGTGCAAAATTGCAATCCCGCCCTTGCCGCCTGCCCACAAGAACCGCTATACAAAAGAACGAATAAAAATTGAGGATTTTTACGATGGTTATGCAGGTTATGCGTCAGGGCCGTTTTTCCGGCCTTATCAAATTTGGCTTCATCACATTGCTGGTGCTGGGAACATTCGGTCTGGTGCTAAGCGATGTGCGCGGCGTTCTGACCGGCGGCGTCAGCGGCAGTAATGTGGCCGCCGTGGGGGGAGAAACAATCTCGCTCACCAGCTTTGATCGCACTCTTAACCGCACCCTGCCCCGCATCGGGATATCGCCACAGGAATCATACCAGCTGGGTTACACGCAGCAGCTTCTGAATAATGAAATGCGCGGCTATGCTCTGCAAATCGCTGCAAAAGACATCGGCATTGAAGTCAGCCGCGATCAGGTCGCCAAACAGGTTGCCAGCATCATCAACCCGATTGCCGGCGAAAACGGTAATAAACAGGAAGTTCTGGAACAGGTTTTGCGCGCACAGGGCTTGACCGAGCCGGAGTTTGTGGCGCAAGTGGGGCGTGAAACCGCTTCCAGCCTTCTGACAGGCGCCCTCTCCAACGCCATTGCCCCGGCTTCCGGTGAGATGCTGGAAGATCTGTACCTGTATGAAAATGAAACGCGGGATGTAGAGCTGATTGCCTTCCGCCATGAAGATTTCAAACTGGAACAGGAGCCGGATGAAGCCGCGCTTAAAACCGCTTATGAAGGTTTGAAGGAAAACTTTGCGATCCCCGAATCGCGTGATGTAAAGCTGATGGTTATTAACGATGAAGCCCTGAAGGCCAAGGTTGATGTGTCGGAAGAAGAGCTGCGCCGTATCTATGATGAAGACAAAAATGCCTTCGTTGTGCAGGAAACCCGCAAAGTGGAACAGGCTATTCTGAAAGAGGAGATTCAGGCCCAGGAAGTTGCAAAACTGGCCGAAGGCGGCAAAGCATTGAAAGAGGCTGTCAAAGACGTGACGGGCGATGAAAAAGCCTATATCGGTGACATCGATTTCGAAAAAGATGCCACGCAAGCTGAACTGCGCACAGTTGTTTTTGACGGTAAAAACATCGGAAAAGTCTTGCCCCCCACACAAACACCACTGGGGTATCACGTTATGATAGTCAAAAAAATCACTCCCCCGGCGATGAAACCATTCAGTCAGGTCAAGAGCGAGATCAAAAAAGAGCAGTTAGAAATCAAAACATCCGACCAGATTTATGACCTGTCGGCCACGCTCGATGACCTGCTGGCCGGCGGCGCCACAATGGAAGAAATTCAATCGCAAGTACCGCTCAAGACCAACGAATTCAAGGGCCTGCGCCAGACGGGTCAGAATGAGGAAGGCAAAGATCTGCTGGCTGATTTTAAGGACGATGCATCGGAAATCGTGCAAACGGCGTTTGGCCTGCTGGAAAGCGAAACATCCCCCGTGTTGCAGTTAAAGGACGGGCGTTATGCGGTATTGCATGTTTCAGCCATCACCCCCAAAACATACAAGCCATATGACGATGTAAAGGATGAACTTAAAACCCAGACCATCGCATCCGACAAAGCCACCCAAAACCGCATGCTTGTGAAATCGCTGCAAGAAAAGCTTGATAAGGGTGAGACCACATTTTCGGCACTGTCGGAAGAACTGAAAAAACCTATCAAGTCTCTGCCGGGTCTTAAAAAACAGATGGATAACACGCCGGAACCTTTGATCCCCGCCACGCTTAACCTTATCTTCGCACAAGAAAAGGATCAGGTTTTTACGCTGGATATCAAAGATGGTCTGGCCCTGATCGCCGTTACAAAAACGGCGCTCCCGGAAAAAGCTGATAAAAAAAGCACTGGATGAGCTTGCTAAAAAAAGTAGGCGATCAGGAGAAAAATGAAACCGTAAACACATTTGTTGGCCTGAAGATGGAGCAATACGGCGCTCGTATTAATGATGGGCTGCTGCGTCAGATTTACGGTCGTTCTCTCGACTCTGTAGAGTATGAGGACACCAACCCCGGCTTCTTCTGATGAATTCTGATTTCTCTACCAATTTCGCCGCCGGTAAAACCCAGCTGGTCTGGAAAGCGATGCCGGGCGATCTGGAAACGCCCGTATCGGCCTACCTTAAGCTCTGCGGGGAAGACCCTTACTGCTTCTTGCTGGAATCAGTGGAGGGCGGAGCCACACTGGGGCGCTATTCGATCATCGGCCTTGCCCCCGATTTTTTATGGTCGTGCGATGTGCGTAAAAACAGCGTTTCCACCCGCCAGGGCACGGGGCCGTGGACGGCAGAAACTGACGCTGCCTTAACATCCCTGCGCAAAGCCATTGCTTCCTGCCATATCGATATCACCCCCGAAGGCTTGCCACCAATGGCGGTATCGGGCCTGTTCGGTATGATGGGCTACGACATGGTGCGCCTCGCGGAAAATATTCCCGATAACAAGCCGGATGATCTCGGCATCCCTGATTCCGTGCTGATGCGCCCCGGCATTTTGTGCATATTTGATAATGTGAAAAACATCATCACGCTGGTAACGCCGGTTTATGAGCATGCGCAGAATTCAGGCAAAACCGCAGGCGATACCGAAGCAGAAGCCACAGCCCGCCTTGAAGCCGCCTTCAAAAAGCTGCAAACGCCGATTGATTTTACAGCCCACAATAAAAAAATCCTCGCTCCCCCTGCCTCTCGCCGTTCAGCCAAACACCACGAAGGATGAATATTGCGGCATGGTGGAACGCGCGATTGATTACATCCGTGCGGGCGATATTTTTCAGGTTGTACCGAGCCTGCGCTTTGCGATGGATTTCGACCTCTCATCTTTCACGCTTTATCGCTCCCTGCGCCGCATGAACCCCTCCCCCTTCCTCTTTCATTTGAAGTTTGAAGATTTCGCGCTTGTGGGGGCCAGCCCAGAAATTCTGGTGCGCGTGCGGGATGATATGGTCACCATCCGCCCTATCGCCGGAACACGCAAGCGCGGCGCCAATAAAACCGAGGATCTCGCCAATGCCGAAGATCTTCTGAACGACCCGAAAGAACGCTCCGAGCATTTAATGCTGCTCGACTTAGGCCGCAACGATGTGGGCCGCACGGCCGAAATCGGCAGTGTGGAGGTTACTGAACAATTCATCATCGAATATTATTCGCATGTGATGCATATCGTCTCGAACGTTACCGGCAAGCTGCGCGGCGATCTTGATATCGTGGATGCCCTGTTTGCAGGCTTCCCGGCGGGCACAGTCAGCGGTGCGCCCAAGGTGCGGGCGATGGAAATCATCGATGAACTGGAACATGCACGGCGCGGGTTTTACGCAGGCTGCGCAGGTTATATCTCCGGCAACGGCGTTTTGGATACCTGTATCGCCCTGCGCACCGGCCTCGTGAAAGATGGCAAGCTCTACCTGCAAGCGGGTGCAGGCGTGGTGGCCGACAGCGTTCCTGAATCCGAATACAATGAATGCGTGAACAAAGCGCGGGCCTTGGTGGCAGCGGCGGAAGAGGCGATTAAATCCTCACAAAACTAGTGCTTGGATGATGCCGTTTTGGCTTCCCGCCGCCATGGTTTTTCAAGCACAACACTTAATGGCACAAGCTCCAGCCCCTTATCCTTAATTCCCGGCAACCATTCTTGCAGCGCGCGGATGGTGTGCGCCTTCGGATGGCCAATCGCCACGGCATAACCCTGTTCATGCGCCCGGCGTTCCAACTGCCGCAGGGCCTTATGAACAGAATCTTCCGTATCAAAATGGTCTAAAAACACATCGCGCACAGCAAAGGGCACTTCATAATCCTGAGCCACATCGGCAGCGATGGAACTGGGAATGGTAACGGAGTCAACGAATGCCAAATCCCGCTTTTTCAGTTCTTCCATCAACCAGCCCATAGCCTTCGGGTTTTGCGTCAGGCGGCTACCCATATGGTTGTTAATGCCGATATATCCCTCGAAGGACGGTAATATCTTTGTCCGCAGTTCTTCCCGGAATTCTTTCTCGCCCATATTATTACGCAAGGCGATTGGCCCCATATCAAGACGCCCGTTCATGGGTTCCATAGGCGTATGGATTAAAAGCTCATGTCCGCGCGCTTTCGCTTTTTTCGCCTGCGCTGCCACACCGGGGGCATAAGGTAAATAAGCCAGAGTGAGCTTGCCGGGTAAATCCAGAACGGCTTGGTCGCGTCCCGCCGTCATGCCCATATCGTCAATAATAATAACCACTTTAGCACGTGGCCCTTTATGAAGGGTTTTAACAGCTTTTGGCAATGCCGCCGCAGTAACGACTGTTTTCGCCTCTTTGATCTGGGGCGTTGTTTCAACAAGCCCCTTGGGCTGCGAAAGTTCAACCGTTTTGACATTACGCAAAACCACTACGCGCGGTACCTCGCTGGCGTTGTGTGAGTGTTCCTCTTGAACAGGCGTTTCCAGAGATGGCGGCAAAGGCGGTGTAGACACAGGCCCCATCCAGCCCAGCCTGTCCAGAATGAAATGCACAATAATCATCATCGCAATGGCAATGACCGCGAATTTCAATTTTTCCGGCGAATTCGGGAAAAGGCTCATGGTAGATTTTTATATATCACTCCGCCGCAAAACTCTTGTGTAAAATGCCGACTTCAGGGCATATAATGCACAAAAGAATTTGAAGATATGCCTGCCAAAAACCATCACCCCTCATCGATAATTACGACAGCTTCACCTATAACCTCGTGCAGTATATGGGTGATCTCGGCGTTACGTGCGATGTTCACCGCAACAATAAAATCAGCGTGGATGAGGTGATGGCACAAAACCCGGCAGGGATTATGATCTCCCCCGGCCCTAGCGACCCCGACCATGCCGGCATCTGTCTGGCCCTCATACAGCGCGCGGCAGACAGCAAAACCCCCCTTATCGGCGTTTGTCTGGGGCATCAGGCTATCGGGCAAATGTTTGGCGGTAAAGTTATACGTGCGCCGGAGCCGTTGCACGGGAAACTATCGGACATCACCCATAGCGGCACAGGGATCTTCAAGGGCATTCCCTCGCCCTACACCGTTACGCGCTATCATTCCTTGATCGTCGAGCGGGATACACTGCCTGATTGCCTTGAGATCACGGCGGAAACGGATGACGGCCTCATCATGGGCCTCGCCCATAAAACTCTTCCCATACACGGGGTGCAATATCATCCCGAAAGCATTGCCACCCAGCACGGTCATAGCCTTCTCAAAAATTTCGTGGAGATGCTGTAAATGACGGACGCCTTAAAAGCCCTGCAAACCGGCACAAATTTTAGCGAAGCTGAGATGAACCAGCTCATCACATCGATGATGGAAGGCTGGCTTGAAACCCGGCAGATTGCCGATATCCTGCGCGCTCTCGCCGCCAAGGGCGAAACGCCGGAGGAATTAACCGGCGCGGCCAAAGCCATGCGTGCCCATGCCCTTACCATCCATGCCCCTTATGACGCGGTGGATTGCTGCGGCACGGGCGGCGATAAGAAGGGCAGCCTTAATATCTCCACGGCCGTATCTATCGTGGCTGCCGCGTGCGGCGTGCCTGTGGCCAAACATGGCAACCGCGCCTCTTCCTCCAAATCCGGCGCGGCGGATGTTCTGGAGGCTATCGGCGTTAATCTGGATGTCCCGCTCATCGCACTGGAAGAAGCGCTGGAAGATTTCGGCTTTTGCTTCCTGATGGCCCCCAAGCACCACACCACCATGAAGCATGTGGCTGCCGCCCGAAAATCTCTGGGCGCTCGTACTATCTTCAACCTCTTGGGCCCCCTCGCCAACCCGGCAGGCACGCGCCTGCAACTACTCGGCGTGTTTGATCAAAAATGGGTAAGGCCCATGGCGGAAACCTTAAAAAGCCTGGGCTCCAAACGGGCATGGGTCGTGCACGGGTCAGACGGCATGGATGAAATCACCCTCGCCGGCCCCACGTTTTGCGCCAAGCTGCAGGATGACGGCAGCATAGAGGAAACAACGCTTATGCCGGATGATTTCGGTCTGCCCATCTATGAAGCGCCTGACGCACTGCAAGGCGGCGATGCCCAGTTTAATGCCATGGCGCTCCGCGCTTTATTGCAAGGCAAAGACGGTGCTTACCGCGACACGGTTCTGGCCAACACTGCTGCCGTTCTTGTGATCCACGGCAGTGCCCCTGACCTGAAAACAGGTGTTGCACGCGCCACTGAGGCCATTGATTCCGATGCCGCGCAGTCTCTGCTGCGTGACTATATTGCTTTTACACGGAGCATCGATGACTCCCTCTAACACACTTGAAAAGATATGCGCCGACACAGCAAACGAGGTCGAACGCCGCAAAGCCATCGTCTCGCTGGATGATCTCAAGAACCGCCTTGAAGAAGCCAGCCCGCCGCGCGGATTTCTCAAGAACCTGAAAGACAAAACCGCTCAGGGCAAACCTGCCCTCATCGCGGAAATTAAAAAAGCATCCCCCAGTAAAGGTTTGATCCGCGCTGATTTTGATCCGCCTACGCTGGCCAAAGCCTATGAAGCGGGGGGCGCTGCCTGCCTTTCCGTGCTCACCGATGAACCTTATTTCCAAGGCAAGGATGACTATCTAAAAGCCGCCCGTGCCGCCGTGCCCTTGCCCGCGCTTAGAAAAGATTTCATGGTTGATCCATACCAAATCTATGAATCCCGGGTTCTAGGCGCTGATTGCATCCTCATCATCATGGCAGCCTTAACCGACGATATGGCTCGGAAACTATACGACACAGCGCTTCATTTGGGGATGGATGCCCTCATCGAGGTTCATGATGAACCTGAAATGACCCGCGCGTTGACCACCCTATCTCCTGCCATGGTCGGTATAAATTCACGCAATCTCAAAACCTTGGAGGTTGATCTTCAAACTGCGCATAAGCTGGTTACGATGATCCCCCATGAAACGTTCAAAATTGCCGAAAGCGGCATTTATTCCCATGATGATCTTGCAGCCCTTCAGCAAAAAGGGTTTCAGGGCTTCCTCGTCGGCGAAAGCCTGATGCGTCAGGATGATGTCACCGCCGCAACCCGCGCCCTGCTAGGTTCTTGACACAAAAAGAGAACTAAAGTAGAACATTGGAAGGGAACACCCGAATCAAACCTTCTTCGCGGGAAACGCCATGCTGACAAGAAAACAAAAAGACCTGCTGCTCTTCATCCATAACCGCCTTCAGGAAGATAGCGATGTCGCACCGTCTTTCGAGGAAATGAAGGATGCCTTGGGCCTCAAATCCAAATCCGGTATTCACCGCCTGATCACGGCGCTGGTGGAACGCGGCTATCTGGAACGCCTGCCTAACCGCGCCCGCGCCCTTGAAATCAAACGCCTGCCGGAAGGCATGGCTGCGCCTAAACCTTCTATGCCCGCCATGCCCAGAACAGCCGCTCCTGCGAATGATGCCCTGCAGGAAATCCCTCTCTACGGCAAAATCGCGGCGGGAACACCCATTGAAGCCATTGCGAACGAAACGGAAACCATTGCCATTCCGCAAGGCTTTGCAGGTTCCGGCGATCTTTATGCCCTTACCATCTCCGGCGATTCCATGATCAACGCGGGCATTCATGATTCCGATACCGTCATCATAAAACGCTGCGATACCGCCGAAAACGGCACAATCATCGTAGCCCTAGTGGATGGCGAAGAGGCCACATTAAAGCGCCTGCGCCGTGCCGGAAACAAAATCGTGCTGGAGCCGGAGAACGATGCGTATGAACCCCGCATTCTGGAGCCTGATCGTGTCAAAATCCAAGGACGACTTGTCAGTCTTATGCGGACATATCACTAATTACCGGTCCAAAGCCGCTCCCCTCGCCCGGCCCCGGCATTTTCGGCACGTGGATAATCACCAGATAGCCACACAGCATAGGCTCCGCGCCGGTACATATCACGCCGGTCAATAATCACCGGGGCTTGACAAGCCCCCTCCACTCCATATTCAGCCACCAGAATATCCGCCCAGCCACATTCCACAGCTTGCGCCTCCGGTCTGAAGGCCAGCGCTATTTTCTTCCCTGCTTTTTCAAAACGACATCCCCGCTCATCACACGGCAGGCCAGCTTCTTTCCAGTCAATGGCGCTTCCCTTTGGCAGCCCCAAAGCGCTTTCCCATACTTCTGCTGTAAATTTCTCACGCCGCGTGCTGGATAACGCCAGCTTGCCATCTTCCAGCACCACGCCACTCAGTTTGCCTTTATCTGCGATAAGAATATCCGGCAACTTGTTACAAACAAGCGCCATCACACATATAACCAACGGGATTACAGCACAAAATTTTGTACGCCCGGCACATAACATTGCCATCAAAGCGGCCATCACAAACATGATAAAAGCCGTAAATGGCAGCATAGGCAACAATACGGAAGCCCCTGATAAACCTGATGCCCAGTGTGCCACCTCCAGAATATAAGCGGCCCCCCAACCCATCACCTGTAATGGCCAGTATTCAAGCCCCAAAGGCATAACGATCAGCGCCAGAACGGCCGCCGGCATCACAATAAAACTCAGCACCGGCACCGCCATTAAATTAGCGGGGATGCTGTACAAACCAATGGTTTGAAAATGATATGCGCCGATGGGCGCTGTCGCCGTGCTGGCAATCAGGGTTGTCATACATATACCGCTGAAATAAAGCACAACCTTCCGCCACCACCCCCCTTCCCGTGCGAAAGACGCCCATCTCTCCCGGCTTCCTTCATAAAACCAGACAAGCGCCGTCACCGCTGCAAATGACATTTGAAAGCTGGGCGATAAAATACTTTCCGGCGCAAACACCATAACCGCCAACGCCGCAAAAGCCACAAGCCGCAGGGAAAAGGGAAAACGATCGATAATAATGGCTAAGAAAACAACACCGCTCATCAGCACAGCCCGCTGCACGGGGATATTACTGCCCGCAAGCAGCATATAAAACAGGGCCGCTACAAACCCCAGAACCGCCGCGTATTTCTTGACCGGGTGATGCAATCCCAACCCCGCCATGACCAGCAGTAACCGTGTCATAAAAAAAATACCACCCGCCACCAGCGCCACGTGCAAACCAGAGATTGAGAGCATATGCGCCAGGCCCGATATACGCATGGCTTCATGGTCTTCTTCGGGAATAGAAGATACCTCGTTGATCATTAGTGCTGTCACCACGCCGCTGGCAGCCCCGCGAACAGCCGCCTCCACACGTTCTAAAATAATCTGGCGGAGAGGCTGAATGAAAAAACCAGCTGAAGGGGTCTCCCGCAGCGTAGACTGATATTTATAAACAAAGCCCACAGCGCCAATCCCTTGGAAATAGAAATGCCGCTGAAAATCAAAACCGCCCGGTATGGCGGGACTGGAAAGCGGCATTAACTTTGCCAACAGCTCAATACGCTGACCCACTTTTACACCGGGATCTTTGCGTAAACGCAGCCTGATTTTGCGCGGCGTATCCTCTGGCGTCAGGCGTTCAATGGATAGATTTCCCAGCAGCACACGCTTGTCCTGCGCGCCCGCCAGACTTTCCACCTCCAGCACATCCCCTTGCAACACGACCGGACCAATTTCCTTTTTCAAAAGCGGTGTGTATACCAAATGAGCCCGTATTTGGGCCGTAGCAAGCCCCAAAACCAATATAAGAAGTGCTGTAAAGAAATACTGCCATCCTTCTGATTCAGTTTTTAGATAAGCGTATAAACATACCCCCGCCGCAAGGATCAATGACCCGATAATGATCCCAAAAGACGGTTCAAACGCGAGCGCAAAATACCCCCCGATGCCGCAGGCAAAAAAAAACAGGCACCCATAAAAACGCACGCTCACGCTGAGCTGCCAGCATATCAGCCGCCGCCACTAAAATATCGCCAAGGAGTTTACGAACCTGCATTTCATGCAGTATAGTCACGCCTCTAGCAGCAAGGAATAAAGAAATTATGACGATTGTTACGCGCTTTCCCCCTTCCCCCACGGGTTTTATGCATATCGGCACGGCCCGCACGGCACTGTTTAACTGGCTTTACGCGCGGCGGCATAGCGGCAAAATGCTGTTTCGCATTGAGGATACCGACCGCGCCCGCCATAACGAAGAAGCCGTTGTTGCCCTGATCAATGCCATGAAATGGCTGGAGATGGATTGGGATGGCGAAATCGTCTCTCAATTTTCCATGCGCGAACGCCATGCGGAAGTGGCGCGTGAGCTGCTCGCCGCTGGCAAAGCCTATTACTGCTACTGCACGCCGGAAGAACTGGAAGAGATGCGAGAAAAAGCCCGTGCAGAAGGCAAACCCACATTTTACGACCGAAGATGGCGCGATAGCACGGCAACCCCGCCCGTTGGCATCGATCCCGTTATCCGCATCAAATCCCCCCCTTGATGGCGCTTCCACAGTGCCTGATCATGTGCAGGGCGATGTGACGGTGAATAACGAGCAGCTGGATGATTTTATTATCCTGCGCTCCGACGGCACGCCCACTTACATGCTTTCCGTGGTGGTGGATGATCATGATATGGGCGTCACGCATGTGATCCGCGGGGATGACCACCTCAACAACACCTTCCGCCAGAATGTGATTTATGACGCGATGGGCTGGGTGAAACCAGAATACGCCCACCTTCCGCTTATTCTTGGACCGGATGGCGCGAAAATGTCCAAACGCCACGGCGCGGCAAGCGTTGAGGAATACCGCGAGATGGGCTATTTGCCCGAAGCCATGCGGAATTACCTGCTGCGGCTGGGTTGGAGCCATGGCGATGATGAGATTATCTCCACCGCCCAGGCCAAAGAATGGTTTGATCTGGAACATATCGGTAAATCTCCCGCCCGGTTTGACTTCGACAAGCTGGAGAGCCTCAACGCCCATTACATCAAGGAATGCGATGCGGACCGTTTGATGGCACTGGCTCTGCCCTTCTATCAATCACGGCACAATGTTGAACCGGATCAGGAGTCGCAAAAACGGATCATGTGCGCCCTGGATGAACTTAAATCCCGCGCCAAGACGTTGTTACAATTTGTAGATGAATCCGTTTTCTTCATCCGCGCGCCGCAGGATTACGATGAAAAAGCAATCGCTCAGTTCACGCCGGACTCTCTGGCTATGCTCAGCACCCTGATGGATAAACTGCCCGGTATGAGCAGCTTTGATGCAGAGAGCTATAAGGCGCTCTGCCTTGAAATTGCGGATGGAAAGCTAGGCAAGATCGGCATGCCGCTACGCGCCGCCGTTACGGGTACCACGCAATCCCCTTCCATTTTTGATGCCTGCATAACTTTGGGGCTTGAAGAAACATCCGCCCGTATTCGCGAGGCCATAGAAAGATTTGCGGCACAGGCGGCATAAAGGAACCATGGCGCCTTAACGGCTGTTCTTTGATAAAGCGTGCTGTGCTTTTCATTAAGCTCTTTTTAAGCTATTATCGCTTAGGCTTATTCAAGCATTTTACTCTTTTCTTACCCATCAAGGATTCATCATGAGCGCAGAAAAAACACAGCCTGTTCCGGCGAAAACATTTACGGTTACCAATGACCAGACCGGCGAAAGCTGGCAGCTTCCGGTTATTGACGGCACGGTCGGGCCCAGCGTTATCGATATTCGCAACCTGTATGCCGAAACCGGGCATTTCACGTTTGACCCCAGCTTCATGAGCACCGGCAGCTGTAAATCGCGCCTGACATATATTGACGGTGATCAAGGCATTCTGATGCATCGTGGTTACAAGATTGAGGATCTGGCCAAGCATTCCAACTACATGGAAGTCTGCCACTTGCTGCTTTACGGGGATCTGCCAAATGAAACACAGCTGAAGGATTTTACCAAGAACATCACCTATCACACGATGGTGCATGAGCAGATCAACTATTTTTACCGTGGTTTCCGCCGTGACGCCCACCCGATGGCGATTATGTGCGGTATCGTGGGCGCGCTTTCCGCGTTCTATCATGACTCTCTGGATATTCATGACCCCGAGCAGCGTGAAATTTCGGCGCACCGTTTGATCGCAAAAATTCCGACACTGGCGGCGATGACATTGAAATACTCGCTCGGTCAGCCGTTCATGTATCCGCGTAACGACCTGACTTACCCGGAAAACTTCCTTTACATGTGCTTTGGCCTTCCGCCGGAGCCATATGAAGTGAACCCTGTTCTGGCCAAAGCGATGGATAGAATTTTGATCCTGCATGCTGACCATGAGCAAAACGCCTCTACATCCACGGTGCGTCTGGCGGGTTCATCTCAGGCTAACCCGTTTGCCTGCGTGGCAGCTGGTATTGCATCCCTGTGGGGGGCAAGCCACGGCGGCGCCAATCAGGAAGTTCTGCAAATGCTGGATCAGATTGGTGATAAGAGCCGCATCAAGGAATTCATCGAAAAAGCGAAGGACAAGAATGATCCATTCAAGCTGATGGGCTTTGGTCACCGCGTTTACAAAAACTTCGACCCGCGTGCAAAGGTGCTGAAAGAATCCTGCGATGATGTTTTGGCAGATCTGGGCATCAACGATCCACGCCTTGAACTGGCTATGGAACTGGAGCGTATCGCACTGGAGGATGATTACTTCATCGAGCGCAAGCTGTTCCCGAATGTGGACTTCTATTCCGGTATTATCCTGAAAGCCATGGGCTTCCCCACGAACATGTTCACCGTTTTGTTCGCTGTTTCACGGACTGTAGGATGGATTTCGCAGTGGAAAGAGATGATTGAAGAGCCGTCTCTAAAAATCGGACGGCCGCGCCAATTATATACAGGACCCGCTGAGCGTCCGTACGTGCCTCTGAAAAAGAGGAAGTAACCTTAGGCTCTGCCGTCTTCACGGCAGGCATATCTTCTGGACGGGGGCTGTTTTGTGCAGCCCCTGTTTTCTTTTGCGGGGCCGGTTTCTGAGGCACAGCAATCTTCTTCGGTGCACTCCCCCGTAAAGACAGGATAAAATCAGCGGCGCGGTCTGACGGGGCTTCCAGAACATCCAGCCCCAGCAAGTCACGCATTTTAGCAAACCCGGCACGCTGGCGCACGCCCTCTTCTTTACCCTTTAATACATCAATGATTTTCCCTGCCACGGCTTCCGGTTTGCATTTCATCTGCAGATATTCCGGCACAACGGGTTCGTTCACGATGATATTGGCAAGATGCGCGAATTTCACCTTTACCAGCAGCTTTACCAGCAGCCAGTTCAGCCATGATGTTTTATACACAATCACATGCGGGATGTCGGCATAAGCCAGCTCCAGACCCACAGTACCGGATACGGCGATGGCGGCTTCCATCGCAGCGAAGGCATCCCATTTCTTCTGCTTGTTATCCAGCACGATATATTTCGGGCAATCCAGATCATGAGTAATGGTATTGATATTATATTCAAATTGCGGCAACGCCGGCAGGATCAGGGTCAGGTTCGGTATCTGCTCATGCAGATACATCGCAGCTTCGGTAATCACCTTGCCCATTTTCTCGAACTCTTCTTCCCGGCTACCGTAAAACAGCCCCACGATACGGGTACCGTCCGGTATCTTGCGTTCCTCGCGAAAACGGTTTCCTCTCCCGGCAAGCGGATTTTCCTGCGTTACCGGATGCCCGATAAAGATGGTTTTCAGCCCGTGCTTTTCAAAATAAGGCGGCTCAAACGGCAGAAGGCAAATAAGGCCGTCCACATACTGCGCGATCTTTTTCGCCCGGCCCGGTCGCCATGCCCACACGGTGGGGGCCACGTAATGCACCAGCAGCCCTTTAAACACACCGCGCTTCTTTAATTTATGCCCCAAAATGAAGTTGAAGTCGGGGAAGTCGATGGAGATAACATAATCCGGCTGACGACTTTCAATATCCTCCAGAATACCAATCATCAGCCGCCAGAGATGCGGTATGCGCATCATGACTTCCCAGATGCCCATAACGGTCAACTCCTTCATGGGCAACACAAGGTCCATCCCCGCACTTTCCATGAGTGGCCCGCCCACCCCGGCAAATTCAGCATCCGGGTGCTTGGCCTTAAGCGCCTTTATCAGCTTTTCGCCAATCACATCGCCCGAAGGTTCGCCTGCTATGAGGAAAAATTTCATATTCTAAAGATAATCCCGAATGTTCACGGCACAAACAAAAATGCCGTACCTGTTAGCCAGCTCCACAAGTTTTTCGCGTTCGGAAACCAGACCGGCACCGGCTTCTATGATAATGCCTTTCACTCCCGCACGCATACAATTTTCAACAGTCGCGGGCCCAATAGTTGGCAAATCAAGATCGCGATCCTGCTGGGGTTTACAGGTTTTCACAAGAATAGCCGTTTCATGCCCGGATGGCTGCACGCGGCGAATAAGTGCATTCGTTCCCTTTTTATCCTCAAGGCCCAATACCTGATCGCCCTCTACAATCACAGCCTGCCCGATATCTGCCATCCCGATACGTTGCGATTCCCGAAGCCCCAAGCGGATAGTTTCTGTATCTTCCACTGAAGGGCGCACCGCCGTCAAACACCCCTCCGCCGTCAACAGCTCCGGCAGGAATTTATGTATGCCATGCAAGTGAAAGCCTTCGTGCTCAAGCTCTTTACGCACGGCGGATAATAAGCCGTTATCCCCCAGGGCACGGAACCCTATACGGGTATAAAATAGAAATGCCCGGAAATCCGGCCACAACTCCCAAAAACGCGGGCGTTTCATCGCTCCGATCATCACAATATCTTTAACATCATTTTTCTTGAGCGCTTTAATCATCGCCCCAGCAGCGCCAATACGAACCCAGACATGCGGATAATCGCTGACAAAATCTTTATCGGTTTGCCCCTTTACGGCTACAATCAACGGCTCAACACCTTGTGACTTTACACGGGCAGCAAGCTGCACAGGCAGCCCTCCTGCCCCGGCGATGATGGCCAGTTTTGAAATACCGGATGGCTTTCTTATCGTCTCGGCGGCTGACATAGCGGGAATCTGGTTTTCTCGCGGGCGAAGGACAGAATTTCCATGACGGTATCGTCATTGGCAAAATCACGGGCAACGCTTTCTAGGCGGTCGTCCAGCGTTCCCTCTTCGCCGAACATCTGGTTGAAGGCCCGCTGCATGAGGCGGATATCATCCTTACCAAAACCGCGGCGCTCAAGCCCGATCAAGTTAAGCCCAGCCAGATGCGCCCGTTCGCCCTTCACGCGGCCGTAAGGAATAACATCATTTTCTACGCCGCTCATTCCGCCGATAATGGCGTGAGAACCAATGCGCACAAACTGATGCACAGCGGAAAGCCCGCCGATAATCGCATGATCGCCCACGGTAACATGCCCGGCAATGGTGGCGTTATTCGCCATGATAACGTTATTACCTACGCGGCAATCATGCGCCACATGGCTGGAGACCATAAACAGGCAGTTGCTGCCGACAATGGTTTCCATGCCGCCGTCTTTGGTGCCGGGGTTCATGGTCACATATTCACGGATGGTGTTGTTGTCACCAATCACGAGAGTTGATTCCTCGCCTGCGAATTTCAAATCCTGCGGCGCAAGGCCCAGCGAAGAAAAGGGGAAGATGCGGCAGTTCTCGCCGATGCTCGTATGCCCTTCCACAACAACATGGGATTTCAGGATTGTTCCCGCGCCGATTTTCACATGCGGACCAATCACACAAAACGGGCCGATTTCGGCGTTAATGCCAATCTGTGCGGACGGGGCCACAATGGCGGAAGGGTGTATAAGGGCTGTCATTAGATATACTCACTTTTTTTCTTACATACTATAAAGCGCCACTGGAATAGCCTCCAGTCACGCTTTATTGCGAAATATTACGGATTTCAAGCCTCTTTCGGCTTGTCGGATATCATGGCGCTGAATGTTGCTTCGGCACAGACCTTACCATCGACAATGCCCTGCCCGGAGAATTTCCACACGGCCCCCCGGTTTTGTACCTTCTGCACGTGCAGCTCCAGAATATCGCCCGGCACAACGGGCTTGCGGAACTTGGCATTTTCGATGGTCATAAAGTAAACAAGTTTTTCTTCCGTCTGGTTTTGCAGTGTTTTCACCACCACAAGCGCCGCCACCTGCGCCAGCGCTTCCACAATCAGCACACCCGGCATAATCGGGTGCCCAGGGAAATGCCCCATGAAATGCGGCTCGTTATACGTTACGTTCTTACGAGCAATAGCATATTCACCCGGCACATATTCCAGCACACGGTCAACCATCAGGAAGGGATAGCGGTGCGGCAGCATCGCCATAATGTCCTGTACGATAATCGGGTCTTTAATCGGATCGGTCTCAGTCATAACGCCTTTATAAATCTCAGGATTTTGAGTTTTTCTCAAGTGATTTTTTATGTTTTATTTGCTGCACGCACGAAGAACTTAAAAGAATAGCCAATCATACTTTATAAGGCTGCATCATTAAGGCACCGCAAGGTATGGCAAACCTTTCAGGGCCGCTGGAATATCTGATACTTTTTTCATATTTCAATATGGTTGCCATGCCTTGCTTTAGCTGAAACGGTGTGTAAGCCCCCTTTTTCCTGAGAGCCAAGACTGCCTCGCAATCAGCCTCACGCTCTAATGCATTTCGTCTTGCTGCCGACATGTTGTCCAGACCGCCTTCGAAGTGCCCACGCCTGTGATGGGCACATTCATGTTCGGCGGCAAAACGCTGCTCTTCTACGGACAGCTTATTAAAGCCCGGCGAATAAATAATACGCGCTTCATATTCGCCCGTTACTTTATTCTTTTCTAAAGTCGATTGCGCGGGTATCCCGATTATATGTGCGCCATAAAGATAGCGTACAGGCTTGCCGCTTTTAGTATGACAGGCGGGAAAGGCATCGGGGTTATCAATAAACTCTTGCGCCGGCTCGTAATGGCCGGCCTGCGCGGCGGCTACCATGGCGGCCCACAAAAAAAGCCGCGGCTGCAAAAGACGATTTCATACTGTAAGTGGTAACATGACCGTTCAAAATGATCAAATCTATGGAAACAGAATTAGCTATTTTCGGGCCAGCTTGCCCAGAGCCGCCACCTGGCGCATGAACTGACGAGACGGCATAGCAGGCGCCCCTAAAACGGTTTCACCCGGTGGTACATCACGCATAACCCCGGCTTGTGCCGCTACTTTAGCCGCTTTTCCGATTTTCAAATGTCCGGTGATGCCCGCCTGTCCGCCGATGGCGACATAGTCTTCCACTTCCGTAGAGCCGGAAATTCCAGCTTGCGAGACGATAATACAGCCGCGCCCAATCTTTACGTTATGCCCGATCTGCACCAGATTATCGATCCAGGTGCCGGAACCGATCACAGTATCAGGCCCTGCCCCGCGGTCGATCGTGGTGTTCGCACCGATTTCCACATGGTCGCCGATAATAACGCGCCCCAACTGCGGCACCTTCACATAGCCCGCTGGATCAATCGCAAAACCAAATCCATCCTGCCCGATGCATACCCCGCGATAAATGCTGACATAATCGCCAATAGCAGCATGAGAAATAACCGCATTACTGCCGATTTTGGCGTGAGTGCCGATACATACGTTTTTCTTGATAATCGCACCGCTCTCAATAAACGCGCCTTCGCCGACCTGCACGCCCGCCTCAATCACCGCCAAAGCTTCCACATGGCTGCCCTTACCGATAGTGGCTGAAGGGTGAATAACGGCCTGCGGCGATATAAAGGCATCCTTCTTTTCTGCCGGATAAAAAGCCTGCGCCGCCAAAGCATAGGCCTTGTAGGGGCTGGCGTGCACCAGCAAAGCCGTAGCATCGGGTGCATGCTGAACCATCTCGGGCGAGACAAAACAAGCTCCGGCCTTGGTTTCAAGGAAATCAGCTTTGTATTTTACATTATCCAGAAAGCTGAGCTGATCAGCTTCGGCGACTGATAAGGGTGCGACATCCTGCATTTTTATGGATGAATCCGGAGCATTGATTAACTCAGCCCCAGTCAGCGCAGCCAGCTCAGCCAATGTAAACGGCCCACGATTGGTAAAAAATAGTGGATCAGCCATTTGCGCTCGCCCCTACTGGGCCTTTACTTTCAGAGGGACTTCCTTGAGTGTGGCATTTAGTTTCTCAAGCACCTGAGGCGTAATATCCAGTGCCTTGTCGGCAATCACCACATTCTGGCGGTTGATCACAACATCATATTTCTTATCTTCCGATATTTCCGCCACAATTTTCAGAAGGGCTTCCCGCAGCACGGATGTTGAATCCAGAACGGCTTGTTCCAGATCACGTTTCTTTTTCTGAACCAGAGTTTGCGTTTCCAGAAGATTCTTTTCAAATTCATCACGCTTGGCCTTGAAAGCAGCCTCATCCAGCTTGGATTTTTCTTCCGCCAGCGATTTCTCATTCGTGCGCAGCTTTTCTTCGTACTGGGCAAACTCTTTCTGCAAGGCGTCCCGTTTTTCCTGCAGCTGCTTTTGAATATTTTTAGCAGCCGATGATTCCGTCAACAGGGCTTGCACATCCACGATGGCAATATTAGGCCCCTTAGCGGCTGCTTCCGCCGCATTCAAAGGCGCGGGAGCCCCTGCCAGCAGAAGCAAAGCCATGACGGCCAAGAAAAGATTACGCGTGGTGTTCATTATATTTACCCTTTGTATGTTACCTCGCCCTGATATCTATCAGAAGCGCGTACCAAAGTTAAAGCGGAAAACTTCAGTTTCGTCAAAGTCCTCTTTCGCATACGGCTTGGCAAAATCCACCCGGATAGGCCCGAAAGGCGATCTCCAGGAAAGCCCGACACCAGCTGCGGCGCGGATGCTTTTTTCATCCACCAACCCCGGTGCGGAAGGCACATCCAGATCAAACAAAGAACCGAAATCGGTGAATGTATGCCCTTGAATGCCAAGTTCTTCCGGCAAGCCCAGCGGGAAGCTAAGCTCCGCCGTTCCACGGTAGAAACGATTACCGCCCAGAGAGTCATCCGTGAATACGTCACGCGGCCCTACCCCGGCCTGCTCAAAACCGCGAAGGTTTGTGCCGCCCAGATAGTAGCGTTCGTTAATGGTAACGATCTCACCGCCATAACCTTCAACAACGCCCACTTCGCCGAGCAGGTTAAAGATAACCTGATCCAGCACAGAGTAATACCATGACGCCCCGGTTGTACCGGCAAGATATTTGGAATCACCGCCCAAACCGGTTGCTTCTGTTGTAAACCAGAAAAGAAAACCTTCGGTCGGGAATACCGAGCTATCACGATTATCGTATGTCGTGCGCTGAGACAGAGCGATCGTATCACGCTCGCCTTCCTGATCGGTCACAAAACGTGATGCATTCGACTGCACGTTATAGATATTGTTACGCTCCGCACGCAGGCGTAGCGTCTGACGCCAACGCTCGGAAAGCGGATACCCCAAGCGGAACGCACCGCCGGTACGTTTTTGGTCAAATGAACTTTCATCCTGCAGGTCACGGGTCATGTGGAAGGCATCCACCCCGGCAGACAGATCGCGGTTCAGGAAGTAAGGCTCCGTAAAGCCCACGTTAAACTCTGTCCGTTTACCGGCAATTGTTGTCGCCAGCAGCAAGTCTTGTCCACGCCCCAAAAGATTACGTTCGCGAATGCGGATATCGGCCAAAGGACCGTCAGCTGTTGAGAAACCAGCCCCCAGGGATAATTCCCCGGTTGATTTTTCCTGTACATCCACATCCAGCACCGTCTTATCCGGTGCCGACCCAGGCGATGCTTCCACAGCCACGTTCTCGAAATAATCGAGGTTCTTAATACGTTGCTCAGAGCGTGCCAGCCTGGATTTGTTAAATGGGTCGCCTTCGGAGAGCAGAATTTCGCGGCGGATAACCTTATCCAGCGTACGCTGGTTACCGTTTACGTTAATACGCTCCACAAACACACGCGGCGTTTCACCGATGGAAAATGTGACATCAACCGTCTTGCTTTCACGGTTACGCTTGATTTCAGGACGAACATCCACAAACGCATATTGAAGATCGCCCAGCTTGTCGGTCAGCTTGTCAACGGTGGATTGCACTTCATCCGCGTTGTAATGCTCACCCGTCTGGATGCTGATTACTTCGTTCAGCGGCGCGGGATCAAAATTACGGATCTGGGAATCAATGCCGATATTACCAAAGTCATAACGTTCGCCCTCATTAATCGTGAAGGTGACATAGAAATGGTCTTTATCTTCAGATAGCTCCGCCACCGCCGAAATCAGTTCAAAGTCAGCATAGCCCTGAGACAGGTAGAATTTACGTAGCAATTCCTGATCATAGGCCAGACGGTCGGGGTCATAACGGTCATCCGCCGTGATAAAGCGGTAGAAAGCACTCTCCTTGGTGCTAATCTCGCTGCGCAGGCGGTCATCGTCATAACGCTTATTTCCCACGAAACGGATAGATTTAACCTTGGTCACCGGGCCTTCATCGATTTCAAAAACGAGGTTCACACGGTTTTGATCCAGCTTGATCAGCTTGGGTTCGATATTGGCAGCAAAACGGCCGTTACGGCTGTAAATCTGGTACAGGCGGGTAATGTCGGACTGCACTTTGGTGCGTGTAAATACCTGACGCGGACGCAGCTGAATCTCGGCCAGCAAGTCCTCATCCTCAACCTGATCATTACCTTCAAAGGCGATCTGGTTGATCACAGGGTTTTCGGATACATCGACAACCAGCGTACCGCCGTCCTGACGCAGCTCGATATCAGCAAACAGGCCTGTGGCAAACAGGTTTTTCAGCGACTGATCCAGCGCCGCCTTGTTAATTTCATCCCCCGGTTTGATGGTCATATAGGAAAGAACCGTCTGCGGATCAACCCGCTCCGTGCCTTCCACCCGCACCTGCGAGATTTGCTGAGCCAGCGCCGCGGTGGAGTATCCTGCTACAGGCAATGCCATACAAGCCGCCACCAAAGCGGTTCTGGCGCAAGCGGTAAGAAATTTCTTTATCACAACCATCGTTCGTTATTTCCGTACGTTATGTTTTTAGGGAGGATTATCTATAGCAGATAATTAGACCGATGCAATTACTACCATGATTCCCCCCGGCGATACCACCCCCGGAGAGAACAAAGCGTTGATTATGTTCTGATAAATTTAGAGAACGAGCTGCACAATATCGTTGATATTGGCAAACACCATCACAAAAACAAGGAATACCAAACCAAAACGGAAGGCATATTCCTGTACGTGATCGGGGATCGGCTTACCCAGAACGGATTCCACGGCATAGAACACCAGATGCCCGCCATCCAACATGGGAATCGGAAACATGTTGATCAGCCCCAGATTGATCGACAGCAGCGCCGTAAAGATAATCAACGCCACAATCCCCTGCTGCGCCATATCACCTGCCAGTGCGCCGATGCGGATCACCCCACCCAGTTCGCTCGCGCTGCGCGTACCCATGACCATTTGACCCAAAGCTTCCAGCGTTCCGGTCGTAACCACCCAGGATTGCTCCACCGCGCGCAAGAATGCCGGAAACGGATCATATTTCACAAAAGCGCTTGCCGGCTTACCTGCCAGAAACAGTACGGATGATTCCGGATTATCAGCCTCAGGGCTCACAATCAAGCTGTTGAACGCTGCTTGCGGTTCCACAACCAGACTTTCCATCTCGTCACCATCTTTCATGGAAACCGTGAAACGCTGCCCCATAAGACCAGCCAAAGCACGGCGGCGTGATTCCGTGTCGGCATAAGGCTGACCGTTGATTTCATCGATGGTGTCGATTTGAATGGCATGGCGCGGGCTGATCAATCCCAGAAGGCCGCGGCTGTGCTTGAACCCGAAACGGTCCTCATCTTCCACCTTTTTCGGAGTGGCATCAATTTCAAGAAGTTCATCCCCCCGGCGCACGACAAAATGCTTGGGCGTATCCAGCGTGATCATCATTTCCTGACGGATTTCTTCGAAGCTGGCGATGGCTTTTCCATCAATCTCCACCACCTCATCATGCGGCAGGAAGCCCGCCACAGCAGCGGAGCTTTCCACAATCACGCCTGCAGCCACAGGCGGTGTGACGGGCTTGCCGCTCAAAGAATAAAGGAAGGTCAGCAGGATAATCGCAAAAATATAATTGATGGCAGGCCCCGCAAAAACAACAAGGGCACGCTGCCAAACAGGTTTAGCAAAGAAGGCAACGGAGCGTTCTTCCGCCGTCATCGGGCGCGCAGCGCCTGTATCCTTATCCTTCACCGTATCGTCATGATGCGCGCTGGCGGGATCAACATCGCCATACAGCTTTACATAGCCGCCCAGCGGAATGAGCGCCACTTTCCAGCGTGTGCCGTTACGGTCGTTATAGCCGAACAGCTCTTTCCCGAACCCGATCGAAAATGCCTCTACCCTTACGTTGCAAAGGCGCGCCACGATGTAATGCCCCCATTCATGTACGAATACCAATATGCTTAAAACCAGAACAAACGTACCGCCATAGACCCAGGCATTGGCACTGATGGCGTGAAGGGTTTCAAAGAAGTTCATGAATTTTTGCTCACTTTCGGGCTGTCGGTCTCTACTATAGCGCATTTTATTCGCGCACGCACGTCCTGATCAATGGCAATTACATCATCAAGCGTTTGCGGCGTGTCATAATTACTGCCGTCAATAATTCTAGATGTTTTTCCGGCAATATCAAGGAAGCCGCATCGCCCGGATAAAAATTCATCCACCATCACTTCATTTCCGGCATTAAGGGCAATACATGCCGCCAGCCCTTTATTCAGACAATCATAGGCCAGACGCAGAGCCGGAAACCTTTCAAAATCAGGGCGTTCAAAGGAAAGAATAGTCAATGTCTCAAGATCCAGCTTCCGGCCCGGTGTTGCTATCCGCTCCGGCCAGCTGAGCGCAGAAATAATCGGCGTGCGCATATCGCTCGCCCCCATCTGGCACAGGAACGATCCATCAGCATATTCCACCATGCCATGCACCAGCGATTGCGGATGCACCATCACTTCGATCATGGAAGGCGGCATATCGAACAGATAATGCGCCTCGATTATCTCCAAGGCCTTGTTCATCATGGTGGCGCTGTCGATACTGATCTTGGCGCCCATCGACCATGTGGGGTGGCGCAAGGCTTGCTCCGGCGTGGCATCCGCCATTTGATCAAGGCTCCATTCCCGGAATGGACCACCGGATGCAGTCAGGATAATGCGCTCCACCGCCGCCTTATTATTCTGATCGAACACCTGAAAGATGGCGTTATGTTCGCTGTCGACCGGCAGGATAGCTGTGCCAAATTCCGCCGCCCGTGCCATGACCATAGGGCCAGCAGCCACCAGCGGTTCCTTGTTTGCAATCGCCACAGCCTTGCTGTGTTCCAGCGCTGCCCACAAGGGTTTTAATCCTGCAATACCCACGATTGCCATCAGGCTGATATCGGCAGGCACGCGAGCGGCCTCCGTAACAGCCGCCGCCCCCGATGCGCAAGCAATGCCGGAACCAGATAACGCCGCTTTTAAATCATCGTAAAGAGCCTCATCCGCAATCACCGCATACTGTGCCTTCAGCTGTTTGGCAGCTTCCGCCAGCTTCATAACATTTTTATGGGCCGTCACAGTGTGAACGGAAAAACGATCCGGGTGCGCTAGAACGATATCGGCAGCGCTCTGCCCGATCGAACCTGTTACTCCGAAAATGTGAAGGGTTTTCATTTAGCTAAGCCCGGATAGCACCACGAATACAGGGCATGCCAGCAAAAGGGAATCGATCCTGTCCAAAACGCCACCATGGCCCGGTATTAAATGCCCGGCGTCTTTCACACCGGCAAGGCGCTTGGCCCATGATTCCAGTAGATCACCCGCCTGCCCGGCCGCCCCGATGGTAAGCCCGCCAAAGACGGCGAACATAAAGCTTTCAATATGCAGCCCAATCAGCCAGCAGATAACACCCGCCGCCGCCGCGCCACCCAGCGCGCCGCCAAGCCCCGCCCATGTTTTATTCGGGCTGATGGAAGGGCAAAGCTTCGGCCCGCCCCATTTTTTCCCGGCGAAATAAGCGCCGATATCACTGCACACCACCATGCCGAGAACGGCAAAAGCCGCGCCGTTCCATGCCGGATGCCCCAGCGTATAAAAAGCATAACCACCCAGAAGGATGTAGAGAATGCCAAACATGAAAATGCTTTTTTCGGCGTCACTGTTGAGATGCCAGCTCATCTTCCACCATTCCCAAAGTGCAAGCCCGATGAAAACAAGGATCATAAGCACAAGCCAGATCCCGCCCAGCCATGCCGCCAGCAAACAGGGCGGCGCCAGAACAAGGCCCGAAAGAATACGTTTTTGCAAAGCTTCAGAAAGAGGCGGAAAATTTATATGCAAGCTCACCCCCTTACGCCTTCGATTCCTGAATAGCGCCGTAACGGCGGTCACGGCCTGAAAATTCAGCCATGGCGGATTCTAGATCAGCCTTGTCAAAATCAGGCCAGAGGGTATTCGTAAACACGAATTCCGCATACGCACACTGCCACAGCAGGAAATTGCTGATGCGCTTTTCACCACTGGTGCGGATCAACAGGTCAGGATCAGGCGCCCCCGCAGTCAGCAGCGTGTTATCCATCAACGCTGTAATTTCTTCTTTTGTAAAAGCACGTCCGCGTTCCACCGCCATGGATGAGAGCTTCTGCGCCGCCTGAACAATATCCGCTCGTCCGCCGTAATTCAGGGCGATCATTACGGTAAGCGCGGCATTTTCAGCCGTTAGTTTTTCGGCATTCTGGATAAGCTCAACGATATCGGCATCAAACGCCGCGCGCTCGCCCACCACACGCAAGCGAATATTATTCTTATGCAGTTCCGCCGTTTCTGAACGAAGATAATAACGCAAAAGCTTCATCAGCTCTGATACTTCCGCCTGCGGGCGGTTCCAGTTTTCGGAAGAAAATCCGAACAGGGTCAGGTATTCAATTCCCAGCTCTGCCGCCGCGCGTGTTACCCGGCGGGCCGCTTCCGCACCGCTTTTATGGCCCATAGTACGGGGCAAACCACGCGCCTGCGCCCAACGGCCATTGCCGTCCATAATAATGGCTATGTGCTTTGGAATATCCCGGTTCATATATCAGACCGTCATAATGTCTTTTTCTTTGTCAGCGAGGGTCTTGTCGACCTGCGCGATCGTATCATCGGTCATTTTCTGGACTTCGGTTTCCAGCTTTTTCTGATCATCTTCGGAAATTTCGCCGTCCTTTTGCAATTTCTTGATGGTGTCCATCCCGTCACGGCGCACGTTACGAATGGCAATACGGCAACTCTCCGCGTATTTACCAGCGACTTTAGTCAACTCCTTACGGCGTTCTTCGTTCAGATCGGGCAGCGGGATACGAATAACGGTGCCCTCCGGCTGCGGGTTTAGACCGAGACCAGAATTCAAAATCGCCTTTTCCACGGCTTTTGCCATTGATACGTCCCAGACCTGTACACTCAGCATACGTGGCTCCGGCACGCTGATGGTTGCCAGCTGGTTCAGCGGCATTTTGGAGCCGTAAGCTTCCACAGTTACCGGGTCCAGCAAGCTGGCGGAAGCACGGCCCGTGCGAAGCCCTGCAAATTCGGTATGGAGATTATCAAGCGCCCCGTCCATCCGGCGTTTAATATCGGCTTTATCGAATGACATTTTATATGTTCCCTCTTTATTTAACTGGCGTTACCGATCACGGTAAACTTGCCCTTGGACTGAATAACTTCAGCAAAATTCCCCGGCTTCCGGACCGAGAATATAATAATCGGAATATTGTTTTCACGCGCCAGAGAGATTGCTGTCGCATCCATCACCTTTAAATCCTTGGTCAACACATCCATGTAAGTAATGCGCGGGTAATGCTCGGCATCGCTTACCTTCTGCGGGTCGGCGGAATAAACGCCGTCCACCTTCGTGCCTTTGAACAGAGCGTCACAATCCATTTCCGATGCCCGCAAGGCTGCCGCTGTATCAGTCGTGAAATAAGGGTTCCCCGTCCCGGCCGCGAAAATCACCACACGGCCTTTTTCCATGTGGCGCATGGCGCGGCGGCGGATGTATGGTTCACAAATTGAATTCATGCTGATAGCGGATTGCACACGCGTGGGCACGCCGATTTGTTCCAGCGAATTTTGCAGCGCCAGCGCATTGATAACGATGCCGAGCATGCCCATATAATCAGCTGTTGTACGGTCCATGCCCTGCGCCGCGCCGGATACGCCGCGGAAGATATTCCCGGCCCCGACAACCACGCACACCTCAACGCCCATATCGATCACGGCTTTGATATCTTCGGCCACGCGGTGAACTGTTTCCGGGTGAAGGCCGTATTCCCCCCGGCCCCATCAATACCTCCCCCGACATTTTGAGCATAACGCGCTTGTAAGGGAGAGCTTGAACGGAGGACGACATATCTGGTTTTTCCTGTGCGGACATCTTTTTATCTTATCATTTTTAATTTGTATGCATCCTGACGCAACTCCGGCCCGGATTCAAATAAAAAAATCCCCGCAACACGGGCGGGGATCTTAAAATTTTTATAAAGACTATTCAAAAGGTTAGCCGTTAGCCACCTTCGCTACTTCGGCAGCGAAGTCTTCTTCTTCCTTCTCGATGCCTTCACCAAGCTCGAAACGGCTGAAGCCTGTAACTTTGATATCAGCGCCGATTTCTTTGGCAGCATTAGCAACCACGTCTGAGATTTTGGTTTTACCATCCATCACAAAGGCTTGTTCCAGAAGGCAGATTTGACCGTAGAAGTTTTTGCTCAGGTCACCCATCACAATACCTTCCAGACGATCTTCCGGCTTGCCGGAAGCGCGGTGCTTTTCTGTCAGAACTTCTTTTTCACGGGCAATCGCTGCCGGATCAACGCTGGAGATATCCAGATATTCCGGGCGGGCTGCGGCAATATGCATAGCGATTTGCTTGCCGATAGCTTCCAACTTGTCAGCCGGTGCATCGGATTCCATAGCCAGCAGAACGCCGATTTTGCCAAGGCCGGGAACCAGCGCGCTGTGCACGTAAGGCACAACAATGCCTTTGGATACGCTTTGCATACCGGCGCGGCGGATGGTCATATTCTCACCAATCGTTGCCACCAGTTCGGTCAGCGTATCCTGAACGGTTTTGCCGCCTGCATAAGGCTTGGCAAGCAGGTCAGCTGTGTCGTTGGCATCCAGAGCAATCTCAGCCACTTTCTTGGCAAAGTTCTGGAACTGCTCGTTACGAGCCACGAAATCGGTTTCAGCATTTACTTCAACAACGGCGCCTTTTGTGCCGGAAGTTGCCACAGCCACAAGACCGTCAGCCGCCACACGGCCGGATTTCTTGGCAGCCTTTGCCAGACCGGCCTTACGCAGCCAGTCAACAGCGGCTTCCATGTCACCATTGTTTTCAACAAGCGCTTTTTTGGCATCCATCATGCCAACGCCTGTTTTTTCGCGTAGTTCTTTTACATCCGATGCTTTGATATCGGCCATGGTCTTTCTCCTTCTCTTGCGTGTATGATTAAGCGCTGGCAGCTTTTTTGGAATCCGCTGTGTCATCGCTTGCCGTATTGGCAGCGTCTTCAACGTCCTGTTTAGCTTTTTCGCCAGGTGTCATTTCCTCCTCAGGTTCTTCTTTTACCTTGGGAATCTCAACCTTGACATCCGTTGCCGTGCCCAGATCCTTACCGCTGCGGCCCAGTTCGGCCTGCAGACCATCAAGAACGGCATCCGCCATCAAGTCACAGTAAAGGTCAATCGCGCGCAGAGCGTCATCGTTACCGGGAATAACATACTGAACGCCATCAGGATTCGAGTTCGTATCAACAACCGCGAATACAGGAATGCCCAGTTTGTTAGCTTCCTGAATGGCAATGTCTTCCATGCCCGTATCAATGATGAACAGAGCATCAGGCTGACCGCCCATGTCTTTAATACCGCCCAGTGTCAGCTCCAGCTTGTCGCGCTCGCGCGTCATCATCAGAAGCTCTTTCTTTGTGCGCTTCTTGGATTGCTCAACATCGCCCAGAATTTTTTTCTACTTCGCGCAGACGGGCAATAGATTTCGTGATTGTCTGCCAGTTGGTCATCATACCACCGAGCCAACGGTGGTTCACATAGTACTGACCGCAACGCTTGGCGGATTCTTTGATTTTTTCCTGAGCCTGACGCTTCGTACCCACGAACAGAACACGGCCGCCATTGGCAGCGATATCACGCATGGCTTTTACAGCCGTTTGCAGCATGGGTGTTGTTTGCTGAAGGTCGATAATGTGAACGCCGTTACGTACGCCAAAAATATATTGGCGCATTTTGGGGTTCCAGCGACGTGTGTGGTGACCGAAGTGAACGCCTGCTTCAAGAAGTTGGCGCATAGTGAATTCTGGCAAAGCCATGGTAGTGGTTCCTTTCTTTCCGGTTGTTCCTCGGGCGGCTTTGGTCTTCTTTATCAAGACACCGGGTTGGAAACCGCCCTGCGTTTTTTAGTAAGTGCGCGCTTTATGACATGAAAACGGCACGGATTGCAAGGGGTTTTTTATATTTCTTCAACGCTGGAAACTCCCACTTCCGTCCGCAAGATATTCCGCGCCTGCGTGCCAAGCGCCCAGAAGCCGGGCAGCTTAACATCCGCCTGACGGCCCTCGCCCAGATCAACGGTGAGCTTTATTTTAATGCGTCCCTCGCCTTCGGCATCTAAAAACTCCTTCAGCTTCTTGATCGGCCCCTCAGCACCAAGCGTGATATGCACTTCACGAAGCGCGGCCTCGAGAGATTTATCTAGTGATTCAAGCCCCTGCGCCGTCAGCCGCACCTGATCTTCTCGCGTTTCGGCATCGACGGATAATAATAAGGTTTGGCCCGGCTCCAGCACATCGCGGTTCGCGGCAAGCGTTTCCGAAAAGATCGTGACTTCGAAAATTCCCGTGGGGTCGGACAGTTGCAGGAAGGCGTATTTGCTGCCCTTCTGCGAAACCTTTTCCTGCTTCTTCAAAAGCACCCCGGCCATACGGGTACGAACGGCGGGCAGACTTTCCAGTGAACGTTCGAGCTGCGCGAAGGTACGTACCCCCGTACGCTCCAGCTGCGCAAGGCGTGAGTCCAGAGGATGAGCGGACAGATAAAACCCAACGGCCTTGAATTCATGGGCCAGAAGCTCCAGTGAATCCCACGGCTTGATATCGGGCAGCGCGGGCATGGCAATGCCGGAACCAGCCTCTCCCCCGCCGAATAAATTTACCTGCCCCACTTCCTTTTCTTCCGCCAGTGACGCCGCATGACGAAGCATTGTTTCCACCCCGGCGGAAACTTGCGCCCGGTTGGAGTTCAGGCTGTCGAAGGCGCCAGCCGCAATCATCGCTTCGAACTGGCGGCGATTCATAGCCTTATGGTCGATGCGCGAAATAAAATCATCGAGGGATTTATAAGCACCCTTCTCTTTCCGTTCTGCCACGATCGTGGCCATGGCCTGCGCCCCCACCCCTTTTAGCGCACCCAGCGCATAACGCACAGCCTCACCCTCCACTGCGAATTCCGGCAGGGAAGCATTCACATCCGGCGGGTGCAGCGTGATCTTCATTTTATCGAGATCCTGCTTGAAGACGGAAAGCTTGTCCGTATTCCCCAAATCAAGCGTCATGGAGGCCGCCATGAACTCCACCGGGTAATTGGCCTTCAGCCACGCCGTCCAATACGCAATCAAGGCATAAGCCGCCGCGTGGGATTTGTTAAAGCCGTAGCCTGCGAATTTAGCAATCTGATCGAAGATCTCGGAAGCCTTGACCTCCGGCACCTGATGGTGCTCCGCCGCGCCCTTCACGAACATCTCGCGCTGCGCGTCCATTTCCTCTTTAATTTTTTTACCCATGGCCCGGCGCAAAAGATCCGCACCGCCGAGCGTATAGCCCGCCAGCGCCTGAGCAGCCTGCATGACCTGCTCCTGATAGATCATGATCCCGTGGGTTTCCTTCAAATAAGGCTCAAGGATCGGGTGCATGAAATCCGGCTCTTCCTCACCGTTTTTACGGCGGCCGTAAAGCGGGATATTATCCATGGGGCCGGGGCGATAAAGCGATACAAGCGCGATGATATCCTCAAACCGCGTCGGCTTGATCCGCCGCATGGCATCGCGCATGCCCGCACTTTCCAACTGGAACACACCGACCGTATTCCCTGCCGCCATCAGGTTATAAGTGTTTTTATCATCGAGCGGGATTTTGAGGATATCCAGCGGTTTATCAAGGCGCCGGTTCACCAGCTCCACCGCCTTTTGAACAACGGTCATGGTTTTAAGGCCGAGGAAGTCAAACTTCACAAGGCCCGCAGATTCCACATATTTCATATTGAACTGCGTCACCGGCATTTCGGAACGCGGGTCGCGGTAAACGGGAACCAACTCATGCAGCGGCCTGTCGGCAATCACCACCCCGGCGGCGTGGGTGGAAGCATGACGATATAACCCCTCCAACTGCAAGGCGATGGTAATCAGCTTATTATGCGTTTCATCCTTATGGCGCTGGGCTTCCAACTCTGGATCGGCAGCTAATGCCTCTTCCAGCGTCATCGGGTTGGCCGGATTATTGGGGATCATCTTGGCGATGCGATCCACCATGCCATAGGGCATTTGCAGAACGCGGCCCACATCGCGCACAACAGCGCGCGCCTGCAATTTACCGAAGGTAATAATCTGCGCCACGCGGTCGCGGCCGTATTTATCCTGCACGTAGCGGATAACCTCATCCCGCCGTTCCTGACAGAAGTCGATATCAAAGTCGGGCATGGATACCCGTTCGGGGTTCAGGAAACGTTCGAATAGCAGCCCCAAAGCCAGCGGGTCAAGGTCGGTAATCTTGAGCGCCCAGGCAACGACAGAGCCCGCCCCGGAACCCCGCCCCGGCCCCACGGGGATATCATGATCCTTCGCCCATTTAATGAAGTCAGAAACGATCAGGAAGTAACCGGGGAAGCCCATTTCTTCAATGACTGACAGCTCAAACTTCAGGCGCTCGAAATACTCATCATGATTGGCATCCTTGGCGACAAAATTTTCGAGCCGCCATTTAAGGCCTTCTTCGGCTTGCGCACGCAGCTCCTCCACCTCGCTCCGCCCCTCTTCCGTGGTAAAGGCGGGCAGGATAGGGTTGATGGGCTTCAACAGAAATGAACAGCGCTTGGCAATCTGCACCGTGTTCTGAATGGCTTCGGGGATATCCTTAAACAGCGCCACCATTTCAGTGGCGGATTTAAAGTAATGTTCCTTTGTTACCTTGCGGCGGTCTTCTTCCGTCACGTACCGCCCTTCGGAGATACAGAGCAGTGCATCATGCGCCTCATGCGCACCCTTGTTCTTGAAATAACAATCATTTGTGGCAACGAGCGGGATGTTGAGGGCATAGGCGATTTCCAGAAGGCCTTCTTCCACCAGCTCTTCATCTGCCCAGCCATGGCGCTGAAGCTCGATATAAAAGCGCTCGTCATAAATATCTTTCAGCTTTTGCGCCAGTTCCTCTGCTTTTTCACGCTGATGATGGAGCAGCGCTTGTGCAATCGGCCCCTTTATCCCGCCGCTTAAGGCAATAACGCCTTCCGCATATTGCGCGAGCGCTTCCGGCGTAACAGGTAAGAAACCCTGCTCCGCCCCGTTCATATAGGAGTCAGATAAAAGCGTGCAGAGATTGCGATACCCTGCTTCCGTTTGCGCCAGCAGCACCATTTGCTGCCCGGCTTCCAACACCTCGACCTGTGCGCCCAAAATAGGCTGCACGCCGTTATTTGCCGCCTCCAGCGCGAACTCCATCGCGCCGAACATGTTGTTGGTGTCAGTCACCGCCACGGCAGGCATACCGCCCGCCTTACAGAGCTTTACTAGGTCCTTGACCTTGATAGCCCCTTCCGCCAGCGAATAGGCGGAATGGAGGTGCAGATGCACAAACTGCTGGTTATTTACCGAATCGGGGGCCATGCCCCGATCCTAGCAAGCAGCGCGCGGCTTAGCCAAGCGAAGATTCCGGAGAAAACGGAACAACGTTCTTCGGTGCTGGGGAAACATTTTCCTGCAGAGTTCTCAAGAGCCATCTCTGTCCAGCCGGGGATGCATTTTTAGCTGCAATCTCAAAAAACTGTTCGATCGCCACCAAAACCTTATCCAGTTGATAAGTTTCGTTTTTCTCAGCCACATGGTCAGCAGCCAGAATAAGGGGGGTTGGCAGACCGTTCTCTTTTGCTTCCATAAACGTAAAACCAGCGATGAGGGGACCACCTCGTCCCTCGGAAACGCCTATGGCAATCACAGAAGATCTCTCGGATGTATCATAAAAAAGAGCTGTATCTTTTTCTGCATTCGGCCCCATAACCTTTACCGTGCAATCAGTATCAGCATCCGTATCAATAAAATTATAGATCACTTTGTAGACGTAGTTTTTTAAAGTCTTATTAGGGGTCCCACCTTCCGGGATAGCAGCAAAACCTGCCGCAGCCGCTTCTGTAATTGCGAGTACATTTTCTGCTTTTGCAGCTTCTTCTTTCGAAAGCCCAAAAGCATATTTTAGGGAGTCTCGGCTCATCGGAATAAAGCCCTCAGCCTCAGGACTGGTAAAGACGGGTGTACGCTCACCTGTGGCGGCATTACGCTCAATATGGGAAAATGACAAACTCATAATAAAATTACCCTTTCAACTCGATAATGGTAATTTTATGTATTGATTGATATGAAAACTGTCAACGGCTTTATATTTTGCGGCGCAATAAATTAAAGCGGTAAAACCCGCCCGCCTTTAAGTTCCAGGATACGGTCCATCTGTTCCGCCAGATCAAGGTTATGGGTGGCAATCAATGCGCCGATGCCGCGTTCCCGCACTTGCCCCAGTAAGATGTCGAATACTTCGGATGATGTGTTGGGATCTAAATTCCCGGTCGGTTCATCCGCAAACAGCAGTTTCGGATCATTCGCCAGCGCGCGGGCGATGGCAACCCTTTGCTGCTCGCCGCCGGAAAGCCGTGCCGGGCGGTGATCAAGCCGTGCCCCAAGGCCCAAGCCTTCCAACAGCGATGCCGCCTTGGCGTGCGCATCGCTCTTTTTCACGCCCGCAATAATCTGCGGCAAGGCCACATTTTCCTGCGCCGTGAATTCCGGCAACAGATGATGGAATTGATAAACAAACCCGATATGGGTGCGCCGTAATTTCGTGCGCTCGGCATCGTTCAACTTCTCCGCCGCCCGGTCGCCAATCCGCAAGGAACCGGATGTGGGTTTATCCAGCAACCCCAGAATTTGCAGCAGCGTGGATTTGCCGGAACCGGAAGGGCCGACAAGCGCCACAATCTCCCCCGCCTCCAGCTTCATCTCGAGATTGTTCAGAACGTTCAGGCTTTTGCCGCCTTGTGTGAAAGTTTTCACGATGCCTTCCGCTTTCAACATTACGTCCTGTTCCAGCGGCAAGGGTTGTACAGTTTGCGGATTACTCATAGCGCAGTGCCTCCACCGGGTCTAACCGTGATGCACGCCACGCCGGGTAAAGCGTGGCGGCGATGGAGAGGAAAAATGCCATGCCCAGAACGGCTGTTACCTCGCTCCAGTCAATTTCAGCAGGCAATTTGGACAGGAAATAAATCTCATCCGAAAACAGCTCCGCCCCCGATAACCCTTCCAGAAACTGGCGGATGCTTTCAATATTCAGGGCAAATGAAATACCCAGCGCCGCGCCAAACAGCGTCCCCATCACGCCGATGCTGGCCCCGGTCAGGATAAAGATTTTCAGCATATTGGTGGAGCTTGCACCCATGGTTCGCATCACGGCGATATCTCGCCCCTTATCCTTTACCAGCATGATCATGGATGAAATGACGTTAAACGCCGCGACCAGAATAATCATGGTCAGGATCAGAAACATCACATTCCGCTCAGTTTTCAGCGCGTTATAGAAGCTGGCATTCATATCGCGCCAGTCGTAAACCCCGGCCTGCCCCTCCACGATGTGGGAGACTTCCTTGCGCACCTGATCCAGCTTTTCCGGGTTTTTCAGGAATATCTCCAGCGCAGTCACCGCGCCCGGCAACTGGAAGAAAGTCTGCGCCGCTTCTAGATTAATAAAGGCAAACCCGCTGTTATATTCATACATGCCGACATCAAAAATAATACCGACATCGAACGATCTCTGGCGCGGCACGGTACCAAAAGGTGTGCTGCGCACCTTGGTGGATGTCAGCGTGATTTTATCACCGACCTTCAGGTTCATCTTTTTTGCCAGAACCGAACCCACAGCCACTTGCCCGGCCTTGAAATTATCAAGCGTGCCTTCCTGAATGGATGTCCGCAGAATATCCCGCGCTTCAAAATCTTCCGGCTTGATCCCCCGCACCATGACGCCGGAAGAATTCCCACCTTGTGATAGCAAAGACTGGCTTTCAATAATCGGCGTTACGCTTTCCACACCCTGCACCGGACGCACTTGCCCCGCCAGAAAATCATAATCGTAAAGCGGCCCCGCCGCGGTATAGACATTCATATGCCCGTTCAGCCCCAGAATACGGCTGAACAATTCTTGCCGGAAACCGTTCATAACGCTCATCACGATAATAAGTGTCGCCACACCCAGCATAATCCCCATGAAGGAAAACCCGGCAATGACAGATACAAAGCCTTCCGCCTTCTTGGAGCGAAGATACCGGAAAGCCACCATGCGTTCAAATGCGTTGAAAATCATGATTTAATAAGCCTTCGCGATGATAACTTTGCCGGGCTGATCGAGCGGTAGGCAGCGGGCGGTAAGGCTGTATTCTTTCTTAACGCGCTCAAGGCCAGGATCGTTCAAAATGTCCGCATCCAGCACGGCGAAACCTTTGCCGCCATTTTTAAAATGCGCTTCCATATCCGCCAGCGATGCCAGATGATGCGTGTTTTCATCGCGGAACGCGCGGGCGCGGGCCAGCATAGTGTCATGGATATCATTCAGCAGGTCTTGCGACTTGCCGATGAATTCAGCCATGGAACATGTTTCCTTGGAATCACGGCCCAGATCACGGCGCACATGGGTCAGCGTGCCTTCATCCACTTCACGCGCGCCGATCTCAACACGCACCGGCACACCTTTTTTGATCATGCCCCACATTTTATCGGGCGTGCGTTGATCAGATTTATCAACAAAAGCACGAATATCATGGGCCTTTAACTTCATAACCAGATCATCACAGGCGGCGAAAATACGGTCTGTATCCTGATCATCCCTCAGGATAGGAATAATCCCGACCGGGTACGGGGCAACACGCGGCGGCATCACCATGCCGTCATCATCGCCGTGGGCCATAATCATGGCCCCGACAAGGCGGGTGGAAATGCCCCAGCTGGTGGTATGGCAAATTGTTCGCTGCGTCACGCCCCTGAAATTTAATACCGATGGAATGGGCGAAGTTCTGGCCCAAATCATGCGATGTCCCGGCCTGAAGCGCCTTGCCATCCTGCATCATCGCTTCGATGGTGAAGGTGGAGATAGCGCCGGGGAAGCGCTCTTCCGGTGTTTTTTCACCGCGAATTACAGGCACAGCCAAAGTATTTTCTGCGAAGTCAGCATAGGCATCCAGCATCTTGCGCTTGTCTTCATCAGCTTCATCCGCTGTTTCGAAAGCGTTATGCCCTTCCTGCCACAGGAATTCGGATGTACGCAGGAACATGCGCGTGCGCATTTCCCAGCGCATCACATTGCACCACTGATTTAATTTAAGCGGCAGATCACGGTAGGATTGAATCCAGCGCGCCATGGAATCGCCGATAATGGTTTCTGATGTGGGGCGAATAACGAAAGGTTCTTCCAGTTCGCCCGCGGGCACCAATTTGCCCTTCTCACCACTTGCTTCCAAACGGTGATGTGTCACAACGGCGCATTCCTTGGCAAAGCCGTCAACATGCTCCGCCTCACGCTCCAGAAAGCTCAAAGGAATAAGGAGTGGGAAGTAAGCGTTCTGCACGCCCAGATCCTTGATCATGCCATCAAAAACTTTCTGCATGTTTTCCCACACGGCGTAACCATAGGGTTTGATAATCATGCAGCCGCGCACGGGCGAATTTTCTGCCATCTCGGCAGCCTTGATTACCTGCTGATACCATTCGGGGAAGTCAGCGTCACGCGTTGGCGTAATCGCGGTTTTCTGGGCTTGTTTTTTCTGGGTGTTATTTTGTGACATGCCCCATGTTTTGGGCTGTTTTCACTAATTTTTCAAGAGGAAAGATTTAAGGAACGTCAGTGAGCCTCTCCCTCGAGCGGTGCCCCAAGCTCTTCTTTTTCAATCCCGCCGTGCCCGTCATCACCATGACCATGCCCGGCTTGCTCCAGCAAAGCCGGATCAACCATGTAATTCTTGCAAAACACGCCAACATTATTTGAAATATCCTGCCCGTTATATTCCACATGTCCGTCCTCATAAACTTTAAGTCCTGCAATCTTGGCATCGGTAATGATACCAATCGGCACGTTCATGTTAAATTTTTCCAGAAGATCCAGCTCCAGTGGAATATCAATCGGGTATTCATACGAAGAAAACGGCGTGCCGGCATCCGCCGCCACGATGAAATTTCCTTTTTGATCGAGCCCCCCCTGATATTCAACATCATCCCAGGGGATGTGAGCCACGGCCTCCTGACAAAGAACCTGAAGCTGACCGTTTTTCCGGTATTTCAGATTTTCATCCACGGGCTTGTCGTCCGATGCCCATACTGGCACAGAAAAGAAACCCGCCATTACAACAGATAAAACCATTACAATTTTTTGTTTTGTCATGATGCTTATTTATTCTTTAGAGTCCGTCTTGTCTGGCCAGATCGGCAGCAATTTCGCGGAAGCTTATCACGTCACTCTCAACCAGAGCAAAGACGATCAACCAGATCACTATTGATAATACAGTGGTAATTATAAATTTTTGCTTTATGCGAGGGTTCGCTGGCGCACTTTTTCCAAAAAATTCATTTTTAGCCTGCCCATCACCGGGTTCAGGGTTATTTCCCCATGGCAAAACCATGAATATCGCCACCCACCAAATGCACAAAAAAGTTACTAAACCTGAGAAAGACGTCATAATATTTTACCAAATGTTTGACATAAGCTTATTTTATTGCGTAGTGTCACCCCATGACATATACACGGCTTTTACGCGACCTGAAAAGAGACAATAAAGCACTCACCGCTAGACAAAATTTCCGCTTAGGTCTAGATATGCGCCGCATGCTTATCATATATGATATTGAAGCCCCCTTCACACGGAGCATTTATGACTCCACTTCAGTTCCTGCCTCAGCCTCAATCAGCCTCTCGATACAAGAACTTGGCAATAAAAATATTCAGGACATCGATGCCCTTGTTAATGAATTTCTTTTACTTAACGATGTTAGCTGGCGCGATGAGCAGGATGGCCTGCGCACAGTTTTTCGGATCAGTTCCACCAGCACCGAGAAAAACATTTCGGGTAAAATGCTGTTCCTGAAGAATGCGTTCCTTCAAGCCATGGGCAATCCAGATGCTTCGACATTTGATATCAATTTAGAGGGCAGCACTCTCAAAATTACCTGCGATGCCGGACAGGATACAAAAGTGATCGAGAATGCTCTGATAGAACAAGCAACGTTTCTGCGCATTCCGGATATTAATGTCACCGTGAATACACCAGAACCGATTGAGGCCTAAAACTATACTCGCGCCAGATGAATCGTTGTGATCGGCTTGATGCCGAGAATATGCACGCTGAACCGGCGGAGGCCAATGCGCAGTTCTTCTGATACGAAGTGATCATCCATGCGCTCTTCCCAGCTCATATCGTCCAGCAAGTCCACGACCTCCTGATGAATGCGTTCCATGAAGTTCTGTTCGGCTTCATCCCCTTCATCAATAAGCCCCAGAGTGGATACAGCAGGTTTTGCCAGCAGCTCACCCTTTTCATCCAGCACGACCGTAGCATGAATGGCCCCGGTATATTGTAGTTTACGGCGCTCTAAAATCGAGGCATGGTCGGACGGGATAATCCGGCGCTGATCAACCGCCAGCAGACCAGTTTCGATATGATCAACCACTTCTGGTTTCCCCGGCGCCAACTTAATCACACTGCCGTTGTTCGGGATAATCGTCTGACCGATCTGGCATTGCGCCGCGAATTTCGCCTGCGCCTCCAACTGCGTACGCTCGCCATGCACGGGGATAACGCAAGCTGGTTTTACCCAGCTATACATCTCGGCAATCTCTTCCTGACACGGGTGACCGGATACGTGGATAATCTCTTCCGTGTCGTTCACGGTCACGATCTCAATCCCGCCCGCCGCCAGATTATTTTTCACCGCACCGATCTCCTTCTCATTCCCCGGAATGGAACGGGAAGAAAAGATCACGCAGTCACCGCGCTTCAAGCTCACGGATGGATGTTCCCCGCGCGATGTCTTGGCCAGCGCCGAGCGATATTCGCCTTGCGAACCCGTCATGATCATCGCCACGCGGTCATCAGGCAGAAAGCCGAGATCGGATTCCGATACCAGATCGATATCATCCAGATACCCCAGCAGCTTCCCTGCTCCCGCCATGCGGTGCAGGGAACGACCGATCACCCCGACATCGCGCCCGCAGGCTTTTGCAGCTTTAGCGATGCTGACAATCCGCCCGATATTGGAGGAAAAGATGGTGATAGCCACCTTGCCTTTTTTTTGATTTCATCACGCTTGCCAGCCCCTTGGCGACAGAGCTTTCGGAGCCGGATCGTCCCGGGCGGTCCGCATTCGTGGAATCGCCGATATAGGCGATAACACCCTTCTTGCCGACTTCCTTAAATGTTTCCGCCTCGGTACGTGGCCCCGCAACAGGTGCGGGGTCGAGGTTCCAGTCACCGCTATGGACGATCCCGCCATAGGGCGTTTCGATATGCAGCGCCACGGCATCGGGGATTGAATGCGCGACCGCCAGAAAATTGACATGGAAAGGGCCGATATCAATCGCCTGCCCTGGCATAATTTCATGCACCTTCACATGTTTATAGCCTTGTTCGTTTAATTTCAGGCGCAATATCTCCGCCGTGAACGGCGTGGCATAAAGCGGGCATTCAAGGCGGTCCCACAGATGTGCTACCGCGCCCACATGGTCTTCATGCGCGTGAGTGATAATCATCCCGGCGAGGCGGTCGCGGGCTTCCTCCAGATGCGCCGGGTCGGGCAGCAACAGATCAATCCCCGGAAAGCGCTCATCCGCAAAACCAATTCCACAATCAACCGCCAGCAAATCACCATCGCAGCCATACACATTCAGGTTCACCCCGAATTGTTCTGATCCGCCCAGCGGTACAAAATAAAACCCTTTATCCTTGAGCATATTCAGCCCTTCATCCTTTTATAAATTTCAATTAGCCCTTTAATCGTGAGGTCATCATCGACCGCATCGATAGCATCCGTATCCGCCGCGAACAAGGGCGCAAGACCGCCCGTTGCCAGCACGAAAGGTTTGCCATTTCCCATCTCGGCCCCTATGCGCTTTACCACGCCTTCGATCAGGCCGAGATAGCCGTAGAATATACCGGACTGAATAGCATGCTTGGTGCTACGCCCGATCACGGGGCCGGGGTTTACCACGCTCACCTTCGGCAGTTTTGCCGCCGCCGCGTGCAGGGCCGAAACAGATAAATTAATCCCCGGCGCGATGACCCCGCCTTGGTAAACGCCGTCCTTGCCCACGACATCAAATGTGGTGGCCGTACCGAAATCAATCACGATGGCGGGCGCTTTATAATGGATCAACACCGCCAAAGCATTCACAAGGCGGTCGGCTCCGACCTCCTCCGGCCGTTCCAGTTCCACAGCGATACCAACATTTTCGCGCTCCACAAAAAACGCATCCGTACCGATATAACGCTGGGCAAACCCCGCCAGATGAAAATTCGCTTCCGGCACAACCGAGCTTACAACCACGGCTTTCAGATTAGAAAACCCCAATCCTTCAAGCTCCAGAAGGCGGATCAGGAACGCCGCATATTCATCGGCGCTTCTTACAGAGTCTGTACGCAAACGCCAGCTCTTGCGGATGGTCCCCCCATCGCACACGGCAAAGCCGGTATTCGTATTACCTACATCAATCGCCAGTAACATGAGCGCCTATTCATTCATTCCAAAGTGCACTTCACCGGATGCAATCATGCGGATTTCACCGCTTTCCAGCCTCAACAATAAATTGCCGGTTTCATCAAGGCCCTCAAAATACCCATCAAGCCTGCTCTCGCCAAGTTTTATTTTTAACGGGGTCCCCTGCGGATGCGCGGAATACAGCCATGCCGCCCGCACCGGAGCCGCCCCTTCCGTCTGCCAACGTCGATACCACAAGCTCAGGCGCTTTAAAAATTCATCCCGAAAATCATTTAGGGAAAGATGTTTTTCAGTCAAATCAGCAAGCGCCGCCCCTATTTGATCCGGGGCTGAGGCGATATTTACCCCCACCCCCAGCGCCAGCCAATTAAGCCGTCCGGCGGCATCAATATCCGTTTCCAGTAAAATGCCCGCCAGCTTGCGTCCATCCGAAGCCAGCACATCATTAGGCCATTTCAGAAAGACGCTCGGCACGTAAGCCCGTATGCTTTCAATTACCGCCACTCCCGTCACCAATGCCATCTGCGGGATATCATGCGGTTTGCAATCCGGCCTTAGCAAAAGAGAGAGATAAAGATTACCCGGCGGTGATACCCACGCCCGGCCTTGCCGCCCATAACCGCCCGTTTGGGTATATGCCTGCACCCCTGTACCTTCGCGCGAGCCGCCGAAGGCAAGCTCCTTCAAGCGCGCTTGCGTACTCGCCAGAGTGTCATGAGTTTGGATATCCCAGATCACGCTCATTCAATAAAAAGAATGGAGGCGGCGCTGCGGGCACTGTCAAAGAGGAAATTCGGCTTCATGACAAACCCCACCACAAACAGTACGCAGATGAGCATTACCGCACGGCGGGCAAAGGGGATACCGTCATCATAGGCATCGCCCGGCTCGTCAAAAAACATGACCTTGATAATTCGCAAATAATAATACGCCGCCACAACCGAAGCCAAAACGCCCAGCACAGCAAGATAAATATAGCCCGATGCCACAGCCGCCTGGAAAATTGCAAGCTTGCCAAAGAAACCAGCCATGGGCGGAATGCCGCTCATCGAGAACATCAAGATTGCCATGGCATAAGCCAGCCCCGGATTGGTTTGAGACAAGCCCGAAAGATCGGAAATTTTATCAACCGCCAAACCGCCGCGGCGCATACACAGAATAATCGTAAACACCTCCGCCGTCATGATCAGATATATGATCATGTAGAGGATAACAGCCCCGGCCCCAGCTTCCGTCCCGGCAACAATGCCGATCAACGCATAGCCCATATTACCGATGGAGCTGTATGCCATCAGGCGTTTGATATTGGTCTGCACAATCGCGGCAAATGACCCCACCACCAGCGATGCCAGCGCCAGGAAGTAAAGTATCTGCCCGGATTGCATCCATAACCGGCGCGAACGGTTCAAACACGAGCCGCATTAAAACGCCGATCGCCGCCACTTTGGGAACAATCGCAAAGAACGCCGTCACGGATGTCGGCGCGCCCTGATAAACATCCGGCGTCCACATATGGAAGGGGGCAGCGGAAATTTTGAACGCAATCCCCGCCAGCAGGAACACAAGACCAATCACCGCGCCCAGAGACGGCGTATCCATCGCCGCCAGCGTATCACCGATCACGTCATAATTGACGCTGGCGGTAAACCCGTAAATGAGGGAAATCCCGAACAGGATCATCCCGGAAGACAGCGCCCCCAGAATAAAATACTTCGCCCCGGCTTCTGCTGATTTCAAAGAGTTTCGGCGGAACGCCGCCAGCACATAAAGACTTAAAGATTGCAACTCCAGCGCCATATAAAGACTGAGCAAGGAATTGGCAGAAAGCATCAGCATCATGCCCAGCCCGGCAAACAGCATTAGAAGCGGGTATTCAAACCGCTCCAGCTGTTCCTGTATAAGGTAGCGCACGGAAATCGCCAGCGATACACAAAGCCCCAGCAACACCAGAAGCTTCATAAACCCGGCAAACTGGTCGAATACAAACATACCGCCCAGAACTTTTTGGGTTTCCCAGTTCAGGCCCAACACCAATACAAAGGTCAGAATAAACGCCAAAGCCGAAAACCAGCAGATAATACGTGTGGAATCATTACCTTGGAGAACCCCCACGATCAGCAATCCCATGCCGGTCAACGCCATGAAAATTTCGGGAAGCAGAGGGATAAGATTGAAATCCAGCATGGTTTATTCCTCCTGCCCTTCTGCCGCGGGCGCTTTGCCCTCAAGCTTGGCGGGGCGGCTTTCCTGAGGCACCAGTTTCTCAGGCAAAATATTGATAATGTTGTCGATAATCGCCTTACCGGGAGATGCCGGCAGCGGCTTGATTTCGCTGGCTTTCTCTTCAATCAGAAGCTCATGCGGCGTCTGAGCATCCTCTTCCACTTCTTCTAGTACCGTTTTTTCCTCGATCGTGATGCGTTTTTCAGGGTCAAGCGCAACTTCGTAACGTGTTACCAACGCCTCGACAGACGGCGATATGCGGTCCAGAACCACGCCGGGGAAGATACCCAGCCAGATTGTCAGCGCCGCCAGCGGCAACAAAATACCGTATTCCCGCCAGTTAAGGTCCGGCATAGTAGCAGCTTCATCATTATCTTGCGGGCCAAATACCACGCGGCGATACAGAAGCAGCATATAAGCTGCACCTAAAACCATACCTGTTGCAGCAAAGGTCGCCACAACCGTATCCACCTGAAACGCTCCCAGCAGCGAGAGAAATTCGCCCACAAAACCCGACGTACCCGGCAAACCGACAGAGCCCAGCATAAAGATCATAAACAACGTGGCATAGCGCGGCATGTTTTTAACGATTCCGCCATACCGGCCGATATCGCGCGTGTGCAAGCGGTCATAAACAACACCCACACAAAGGAAGAGCGCGGCGGAGATAACCCCGTGAGAAATCATCTGGAAGACAGCCCCCTCAACCCCTTGCTGCGTCATAGTAAAGAGGCCGAGCGTCACAAACCCCATATGAGCCACAGATGAATAAGCAATCAGCTTCTTCATATCTTCCTGCACCAGCGCCACCAGAGATGTATAGATAATGGCGATAATACTAAGACCAAACACCAGCGGCGCAAAATATTCCGTAGCTTCCGGCAGCATGGGGATGGAGAACCGCAGGAAACCATACCCCCCCCATTTTCAAAAGCACGCCCGCCAGAATGACAGAGCCCGCCGTGGGCGCTTCCACGTGCGCATCCGGCAGCCATGTATGCACAGGCCACATCGGCATCTTCACTGCAAAGCTGGCAAAGAAAGCGAGCCACAGAACAAACTGCAGTTCACGCGCCACAGGGCTTGCCATCAAAGTCGGCAAATCGGTCGTGCCCGCATGAAAATAAAGCGCCAGCAAAGCCAGCAGCATCAGCACGGAACCCAGCAGCGTATAAAGGAAGAACTTGTAAGCGGAATACACCCGGCGTTTGCCGCCCCAGATCCCGATAATCAGGAACATCGGGATCAGCACCGCTTCAAAAAACACATAGAACAAAACGGAATCAAGCGCGCAGAATGTGCCGATCATAAAGCTTTCCAGCACAAGGAAGGCGATCATATATTCCTTCACCCGTGTTTTTACGGAGTCCCAGCTTGCCAGAATACAAAGCGGGGTCAGAAAAACGGAGAGCAGGATAAAGAACAGTGAGATGCCGTCCACCCCCATGTGGTAGCTAAGGCCATAGGCCTTCAGCCAGTTACTTTTTTCGATAAACTGAAACCCGGCCACAGCAGGATCAAACCGTGTAAAGAGGAACACACCAAAGGCAAAGGTAAACAGCGATGTGTAAAGCGCCATGTGACGGGTATTCTGGGCCACGACATCCTTATCACCCCGGATCATCAGAATGATAAGAACCCCCGCCAGCGGCAGGAAAGTCATGATGGAAAGAATGGGAAAATCAATCATACCAAACGCCTCAGCCCTTACATCCCGCTATTTAACTTAAAGAAAAACCAGCTCATGAGCCCGATCACCGCGATCATCATGACAAAGGCATACTGGTATACAAAGCCCGACTGGAAGCGGCTTAAAAGCCCCGCAAAGAATTTGGATGCCGCAGCTGACCCATTCGGCCCCAGCGCATCGATCACGTTCTGATCGCCGGCATACCAGAAGGCCTGACCGAGGCGCTTTGATGTACGCACGAACAGGCGGTCATACAGTTCGTCAAAATAATATTTATTGAACACAATGCGGTGGAAAAATCCAAACTGCTTCACCACTAAACCGGGCAGGAACGGGGCTATCAGATAGAAAAGATAACCGAAGAATATCCCTGAAATACCGGCCATAAGCGGCGCAAACTTAACCCACGCAGGTACATGGTGGGCAGCTTCCAGCGTATCATTTTCCGGCAGCACGCCGATGCTGGCGCCCAGAAGCTTTCTTTATCCCAGTGCAGACCTTCATGGCTCTCATCAAGCACGGGCTCGGAAACCTCATGTTCTTCCACGACATCAATTTCATGGCCTTCAATTTTGGCTTCCACAACATGACCGCCGCTCGGATGCCCGGCTACGAAAGGCTCATAAAATACAATCCCCGCAAATAATGCGCCTGCCGCCAGAACGGTAAGCGGCGCCAACATCACAAACGGGCTTTCATGCACATGTTCCATCGTGTGGTGATCGGCACGTGGCGCCCCGTGGAAGGTCATGATAATCAAACGCCAGCTGTAAAATGCCGTCATCAGTGCGGCAGAGATCCCCATCCAGTAAGCAAATTCACCGAACCACGTGTGATCAGCCCAAGCCGCTTCCAGCACAATATCCTTGGAATAAAAACCGGCCATGCCGAATACGCCGGGAATACCAATCCCGGCCAGCGCCAACGATCCGATCCACATAAAAGTATAAGTAAAGGGAATCTTCTTCCAGATACCGCCCATCTTGCGCATGTCCTGTTCATCGCTCATCGCGTGGATCACGGAACCGGCGCCCAGGAATAGCAGAGCCTTGAAGAAAGCGTGCGTCATCAGGTGGAACATCGCCGCGCCATAAGCCGAAACGCCGAGTGCAAAAACATGTAACCCAGCTGGGACATTGTTGAGTAAGCAATTACGCGCTTGATATCAAACTGAGTCATCCCGATTGTAGCCGCCACGAACGCCGTGCAGGCACCAAAGATCGTTACTACCATTAGCGCATCCGGCGCGTATTCAAACACGGGTGAAAAGCGCGCGACAAGGAACACCCCTGCCGTCACCATAGTCGCGGCGTGAATAAGGGCGGATACCGGGGTCGGCCCCTCCATCGCGTCCGGCAGCCATGTGTGAAGGCCGAGCTGGGCCGATTTACCCACCGCCCCCACAAACAGCAACAAGCAGGCAATCGTCAGCGCATGGCCTTCATAACCAAAGAAATTAAACGTGGTGTCAGCATAATCCGGCGCGGATTCAAATATGGCGGAAAATTCAATTGTGCCGAAAATCATGAAGATCGCCATCACGCCGAGCGTCAGGCCTAAATCACCCACACGGTTGACGATAAAGGCTTTCTGAGCCGCCGCATTAGCGGAGTGTTTATGATTCCAGAACCCGATCAGAAGGTACGATGCCAGCCCCACACCTTCCCAGCCGAAGAAGAGCTGAAGCAAATTATCCGCCGTTACCAACATCAACATGGCAAAGGTGAAAAGCGACAGGTACGCCATGAAACGGCCCTTAGCCTCATCGTGGCTCATATAGCCTACGGAATAAACGTGAACGCAGGCCGATACGATGTTAATAACACACATCATAACAACGGAAAGCGTATCCACCCGCAGCGCCCACTGCGCGCTAAAATCACCGGAGCTAACCCATTCCGCCAGCACGGTCACATAGGCATTGCCGTGCAAAGCAACATCAACAAACAACGTAATGGAAGCTATCGCGGCCAGAATCACCCCGGCGCAAGTCACGAACTGGCACCCGGCATCACCGATCTGCTTATTCAGAAGCGCGGCAATAACGAAGGCCACCAGCGGGGAAAATACTGCGAGAAGTTCCATATGATCTTTGCGCCCCTTATCCCTTCATCACCGAAATATCGTCAACGGCGATCGAACCTTTATTGCGGAAGAATACCACCAGAATAGCCAGACCAATCGCAGCTTCTGCTGCCGCGACCGTTAAAATGAACATGGTAAACACCTGCCCGGTCAGATCCCCCAGAAAGGCGGAAAATGCAACGAAGTTGATATTCACCGCCAGCAGCATAAGCTCAACCGACATCAAAATCACAATGACGTTCTTACGGTTGAGGAAAATGCCGAATACGCCAATCGTAAAAATGATGGCGGCAAGGATCAGATAATGTGAAAGACCGATTTCCATACGCTCCTCTTACTATCGCCCCGTCCCCGGTGTTACCTTGATGATTTCAA
>JAJOJU010000001.1 GCA_021208265.1 Alphaproteobacteria bacterium
CCCCCTTTTCACCGCTGTGCCGCCGCCCGCCCCTCAAATCTCGCCTGCGGAAGAGGCTTTAAAAGCCCTCTCGCCCGACGATCTTTCCCCGAAAGAGGCTCTGGAAGCCCTTTATAAATTAAAAGGATTACTGTAATAAAAGAATTTGAACGCGGAGAAGCGGAGATACGGAGATTAAAAAGATTTCACAAAACTCCGCTTCTCCGGCTCTCCGCGTTAAATCATTGCGGCTGCGCCGCCTGAAAAACAGATCATGACTACCCGTGCTTCCATTCTCGAAAAACTGGCCTCCAACGCCATCTCCGGCAGCGAATGCGCTCTTCGCTTAAGCCGCCTGATGGATGCGCAGCTGTGCGAAATGGTGGAAAAGCACCTGCCCAAAAACAGCGGCGCGGCGCTGCTGGCGCTGGGCGGTTACGGGCGGGAGGAATTATGCCCGTTCTCCGATATCGATCTTTTATTCCTCGTGCCTGATCCGCTACCCAAGGGCGCGCAGGAAGGCATCGAAAAATGCCTATATGCCCTGTGGGATCAAGGCATCAAAGTGGGGCACGCCGTGCGCACCATCAAGGAATGTGTGCGCATGTCAGCCAGTGATGTGAAGGTGTTTACCGGCTTTCTGGATGCCCGCTTCCTCTGGGGCGATCAAAGCAAGTTTGTGGGCCTGCTGGAATCCTTAGAGGAAAGCCGCAGCGTGGCTGACCGCTGGGAATTTGTGCAGGCCAAGCTGGAAGAACGTGACGGGCGCCACAAGCGCCTCGGCGATACCCGCTATGTGCTGGAGCCTAACATCAAGGACGGCAAGGGGAGCCTGCGGGATTACCAAACCCTGTTCTGGATTGCCGGCGTGCTTTACGGGCCAAAACGCCGGAGGCCTTGCATGATCTCGGCATCCTCACCCGCCGCGAGGTGGCCCGCTTCAAAACCGCGCATGAATTCCTGATGACCGTGCGCTGCCACATGCATGAGCTGACAGGAAGGGCTGAAGAGCGCCTTAACTTCGATATCCAGCCCGCGCTAGCCGAGCGTTTAAACTATAAAAACCGCAATAACGCCAAGGCCGTCGAGCGCTTCATGAAGCATTATTTCCTCGTGAGCCGCGATATCGGCGACATGACGCGCATCGTGATCGCCGCGATCGATGCGCTGCACGACCCGCAGATGGAATTTGAAACACGGCAGGGCTTTGATATCATCAATGGCCGCCTGAACTTTTCACCCATTCAGGATCTCACCAAACACCCGGAAGATATCATCCGCCTGTTCCGCGTGGCGCAGGAAGCCGGGCTGGATATTCACCCCTCGGCCCTGCGCACCATCACCAAAAACATCCGCCTCATCGACAAGAAATTTCAGAATAACAAGCTGGCCAACCGGTTGTTTGTGGAGATACTTACCGAGCCTAAGGATGCCGCGCTTATCCTCCGCCGTATGAACGAAGCGGGGGTTTTAGGCCGTTTCATCCCCGAATTCCAGAAATCCATCGCCCTGATGCAGTTTGACCGTTACCACATGTTCACGGTGGATGAGCATACGTTGCGCGCTATCGATATCCTCCACCAGCTGCGGAATGGTGATTTGCGGGATGAGGCCCCGCTGGCCAGCGCCCTCATCCACGGCATTGAGAACAAGAAGGTGCTTTTTATCTCGATGCTGCTGCATGATCTTTGCAAAGGACGCGGCGGTAATCACCACCAGCTGGGCGCGGAACTCGCGCTAAAGCTCTGCCCCCGTTTAGGCATCAGCGATGCGGGCACGCGCACCTGTTCATGGCTGATTTTCAATCACCTGCACATGAGCGAATTTGCCTCAGGCCGCGATTTATCCGACCCCAAAACGCTGGAGGATTTCTGCTTCCGTATTCCTTCCGTGGAATATTTAAACATCCTTACCATCTTCACCACGGCGGATATTATGGCTGTGGGGCCGGGCCGTTGGAGCGCGTGGAAAGGCCAGCTCATCGAAAACCTTTACTACCGCGCCGAAAGCAAGCTGACGGGAAAGCCCACTCTTCTGCGCGCAGAACCGCCTCGTATTCTACCCGATAAAACTGTGACCATCACCAATGATGAGGATCGTCAAGCCACGCAAGTTATCGTTAAAACCCCTGACCGCGCTGGCCTTTTCGCCAGCCTTGCCGGTGCTTTGAGCGTATCCGAAACATCGATCGTGGAAGCCCGCATTGAAACGCTGGAAGACGGACAAGCGCTTGATATCTTTACCATCCAAAACATGACCGGCAAGCCCGTGCGGGCTGAACGGCATAAGGAAATTGAAACGAATATCCTGAAAGGCATTGAAGGCACGCTCGGCATTCAGGATAAACTCGCCAAACAAAAATCAAAGCATAAACCGCCCAAGCGTGATCTGGTGTTTGATGTGCCTTGCGGCATGGCGGTCAACAACAAGGCAAGCCTTACCGATACGCTTGTAGAGGTTTACGGGCGTGATCGCCCCGGCCTCCTTTACGATATCGCCGCCGCCTTGCGCGATGAGGGGCTGGCGGTGCGCAGCGCCAAGATTAACACATACGGCCTGAAAGCGCTCGACGTTTTCTACGTGCAGGATAGAACGGGGAAAAAAATCGCCGGTAAAGAAACACTGGCCCATATCGAAAAACGGCTTAAACTCATATTGAATTGAAGAAGGAAAACCATTCATGCGCATTCTTGCTCTTACCGCTGCTCTGCTGCTCACCGCCTGTTCCACCTGCCCGGCGACAAGCCCTTGGGGCTGCAAGGCGGGTGATCTGGAATGTCTGAAGGAACAGGAGCAAATCCGCCGCGATGCGGGAGATCAACTGGAGGCCAAGCCCATCCTGACCGAGATTGACCGCGCGAACCGCGATATGCGCTAAGCTGATAAAGGGTTGAAAAACTTGAACTGCCGCGCTACAGCAATAGCATGACAATAAACCCTGACGCGACACATCACACCACCGATGCCATCATCATAGGCGCAGGGCCATGCGGCCTGTTCACCGTATTTGAGATGGGCCTTCTGGATATGAAATGTCATCTGGTGGATATCCTTGATCGCCCCGGCGGCCAATGCGCGGAGCTTTACCCGGAAAAGCCGATTTACGACATCCCCGCATGGCCCGTTATTTCCGGGCAGGATTTGACCGACCGCCTGATGGAACAGATCGCGCCGTTTAATCCCGTCTTCCATTTCAGCCAGATGGCCGAAAGCCTTGAAAAGCTTGATAACGGCAACTGGAAACTCACCACCGATATCGGCACCGTTATCGAAGCCAAGGTCGTGATCGTCGCAGCAGGCGGCGGCTCCTTCGTGCCCAAAAAACCCCCCATTCCCGGCATCGAAGAATATGAAGGGAAATCCGTTTTCTATGCCGTGCGCAAGATGGAGCAGTTCCGGGGCAAGGATATCGTCATCGTCGGCGGCGGCGATAGCGCGCTGGACTGGACTTTGAATCTCCAACCCCTCGCCAAATCGCTCACCCTCATCCATCGCCGTGATGAATTCCGCGCAGCGCCCGATAGCGTTGCCAAAATGCGCGAGCTGGTGGCCAGCGGTGCCATGGTATTTCAGGCCGGGCAAGTGAAGGGCCTTAACGGCGTGAATGGCGCTCTTGAAAGCATCCTCGTGGAAGACGCCGACAAAAACCAGAAGACCATTCCTTGCGAAAACCTGCTCCCCTTCTTCGGCCTTACGATGAAGCTCGGCCCCATTGCCAATTTCGGCCTTAACTTGCACGAAAACCTGATCCCGGTGGATACCGAAAAGTTTGAAACCTCCACCCCCGGTATTTTCGCGGTGGGCGATATCAACTGGTATCCCGGCAAGCTGAAGCTGATTCTGTCAGGCTTCCATGAAGCGGCCTTGATGTCACGGCAGGCTTTCCGCTATATATACCCTGAGGCGCGGTTAAAGTTTGAGTATACGACTTCCAGCTCATCCCTCCAGACCAAGCTGGGCGTGGATGATGACAAGAAAGAAGCTGCGCAAGGTTAATCTTCATTACAAAGGATAGGCTGCCTATGTTTAAAGACCACAGACTAGATCCGATCTCCGTAACGGCCCGTATTCACCAGACTCAATTTGAGTATCCGGAAAATGTCAGTTGGGAATATCTTGAAAATATGTTTGGCGCCTTCGACCCCGATCCTACACCATGGCAAACATGGAAGACCTTAGGTATCGGTGAAACCCCGGAAATGATGTTTGAATATACGGCAGAAGATGACTTTTCTTCCATCTACGGCTTTGCAGACCGCTGGCTGGCAGAATACGACAAAGGCGTTTCCTTTAAACAGCTGTTCAACCGTTTTATCCATGGTTTTCAAACACGGGTTAACTACCGCGTGCTGGGCGGCACATACGCCCTTCCGGGCGGGCAAGGAAAAGACATAGCGGAACGCATACCGGGCTTTGCCCTTATATCTGACTTTGAATCTATACACCGCTCCATCATGCCGATTCATACGGCGCGGCACCTTTTGAGGATGATGATATCAAACGAGGCCGTATTCTGGATCCACGCCTGCGTAAATGGGCCGAAGAGGAAACGAATGTCCGTATCATGACGGAAGCCGCAGAAACGCTTAGCATGGGGCGTGACTACATAATGCTCTGGGCCGCGCAAGCTCTCTACCCTCAACAAACCAAGGCCTTTCGTGATATCGCTGCCGAACATGGCCGCATAGCCAACTGTAGCCTGATCGCCGCCACGCAGGATATTGAAAAGACATTAAAAGAAGCACATGCGCATGGCCTTAAGACAGGCGAATGGATGCACCCACGCCAGATTATCGAGACCGTGCAAGCCTTCTCCCGCGATTTTGAGAAAGCCGCGGCAGCAGCTGACACTGTGGAGCTTTGGAATACGGACAGCTCTGAACCTATTCTGATCGCCCGTAAAACAGGTCCCGGACAAGCGCTGGAAATCCTCAATACCGATCTCTATAAGTTCAAATTCTATGAACAGCAGTTCTATAACCCGGCAGGTCAAAGCCTGAAAGAAATCGATCCCCGCCGCGCACTGCACGAGCTATTCGGTCCGAAGCCTGAAGCCCCCGCCGCTGATATAGCGTAATTAGCTGTCCAAACCGTCAAACAACGCTGTGGAAATATAACGTTCCGCAAACGATGCCAACATGACAACGATCGTTTTACCCTTGTTTTCAGGCATTCTTGCCACTTCCACCGCCGCCCATAACGCCGCACCGGATGAAATACCGCAAGGAATACCCTCCAGCTTCGCCACATCACGCGCCATGGCAAAGGTATCTTCGTTGGAAACCTGCACGATACCGTCAAATTTCTCAACATCGACAATATCCGGAACAAACCCGGCGCCGATACCCTGAATTTTATGCGGACCCGGATTACCGCCCGATAACAGCGGACTATCCTTCGGTTCCACCGCGTAACAACGCACGGACTCTTTCTTGGCTTTCAGGGCTTCACCCACGCCCGTAATCGTGCCGCCGGTACCCACACCTGCCACCAGGATATCAACCGCGCCGTTCGTATCCACCCAGATTTCTTCCGCTGTGGTTTCGGCATGCATGGCCGGGTTGTACGGGTTGCTAAACTGGCTGGGCATGAAACTGCTTTCATGCTCTTTCAAAATTTCCTTGGCTTTATCAATAGCGCCCTTCATACCCTTCTCAGCCGGGGTCAGAGCCAGCTCAGCCCCGAAATAGCGCAGCATCTTACGGCGTTCGATCGACATGCTTTCCGGCATGGTCAGAATGAGGCGATAGCCCTTATAAGCACATACAAATGCCAGCGCGATACCTGTGTTGCCTGATGTCGGCTCCACAATCACACTTTCGCCGGGCGTAATTTTGCCATCGCGCTCAGCCGCTTCAATCATCGCAAAACCAATGCGGTCTTTCACGGAGGCAATGGGGTTAAAGAACTCCAGCTTGGCAAGGATATCCGCCTCCAGCTCATATTTTTCCTTGAATTTAGAGAGGCGTACCAAGGGGGTAGCACCAATGGTCTGCAGGATATTATCGTAAATTTTCCCGCGCGGCTTTAAATCCGGCATGAAGGGGCCTAGATCCTTCTTTTCCTCAACAACCTTTTCCTTCTTTACCTCGAACTCATCCAGGGAAGGCTTGCGGAAGTCAAAATCCTTATCGTAGTTTTCGGCTGTATTTTCTGTATTTTCATTGTTTTTTTCTTCGCTCATGGCTTAGTCCCCCTCTCCGGGTTTATCGCTGAAATATTTCTCCAGCTTGCCTTGTTCATTTTTCATTTCTTCGGCTTCCGGCATCGCGGGGCGCTTCACAGTGATATTAGGCCATTTTTCGGAATAGTCACGGTTTAGTTCCAACCATTTATCCGCCTTGGGGTCGGAATCCGGCAATATCGCCTCAATCGGGCATTCAGGTTCACACACCCCGCAATCGATACATTCATCAGGATTGATGACCAGCATGTTCTCGCCCTCATAGAAACAATCCACGGGGCAGACCTCCACGCAATCCGTATATTTACAGCGGATACAGATATCGGTGACCACGAATGTCATTTGTTCAATAAGCTCCTGCTTTTATTCAAAAACCGGGGGCAGGATAGGCCTGCCCTTTCCTGAATGCAAGCAGGATAGTCTTTTCTTGCCCTTTTTCCAAAAGCATTTTATGAGGGATAGACGCGAAGGAGAAAAATTCATGGCTCGCAAAAAAGTTACCAAAAATAATGCCAAAGCCAAAAAAACGGCAAATCCGGCGCCTGCCTTTCATATGGCAACCGACCCCGCCCGCGCGTCTGAGATCAGACTGGATTTTGCCGGGGGCGCTCTTATCCTTCCCCTTCATCCGGGCAAAACCACATGGGCTGAGCTGGAAGCATCCATCAAGGACTGGCTTTCCACAGGATTTACCGGCGATAAAGTTTCCATGCGCTATATTGCCGGCAGCTATGGAGGAAACATAGCCCTCACCATGAGCCGCCCGTCCGGCGCGCATTATGCGGCAGCGGATGTTATCGGATTTTTACGTGAATTTGGCCGTAAGGAAATGCCGGAATTTTATTATCCACCTTCCGAGGGCAGAAAAACCCGTAACCCCAAACGCTCCGCTGATGCGGCGCTTGATCTGGACGCATAATCCTTCATTCCTGTGGGCGTTTTTCGGGGCATCCCCTATTTTTCTTCCGGTAATGGGAACATATGCGCTAGAGTGTGCGTATGCACCTATTCCGGCTTATTCTGATCGGCCTTGCGGCGATCTCGCTCAGCGCTTGCAGCTCACACAAGCGCGAGATCCATGTCGACAATAATCCGCTGACACCCATACCGGAATTCAACGACCCCGGCGATCTTGTGCTTATGGAATCTGTACGCGGTTTCCTGAAAGATAACGGCGCCCCGCTTTATTCCGAATTTGAATTCACCCGTACGGACTTAAATGCTGATGGACGGCGCGATGCACTGGTTTTGCTGAAAAACCCCTACGGCTTTTGGTGCGGCGGGCATGGGTGTACAATGCTGGTGATGCGCGCCAATGACGATAGTTTCTCGCTGGTGAATTTCGTCCAACCCATCCGTGCGCCCCTGAAAATCAGCAATCAAACCATGAATGGCTGGAAAACCATGATAGCCCGTGTATCAGGCCGAACGAACGAGCCCAAGGATGTCGCTCTGATGTTTGACGGCCAAGCTATCCGCAGGACCCCTCCACCCTGCCCGCCTTCGATACCGCCATGTTCACGGATAGCGGCGTACGGGTATTCCCTTAAAAAAGCCGGATACCAATATTTTTATTGCAATACCGAGGCCAAGGATTTAACGTTATGACAACAAATTAATAACAGGCTAGATATTATCATGACTCTTGAAAAAGATGCTTTCCTTCACCCCATTCAGGGCCCTCAGTCTAAACAGGATGCAACGAAAACAACACAGGTGGACAACACAAACAAGCCCTTCCGCACGGGTGATCCTCTGACGGGTGGTCAGTTGAACCCCAATATTTTCGGGCCGGATTTTCGCCTCTCCACAGCCTTGGGGGCTGCCGCCGGACTTGTGTTGGCCGCAGGGCTTGTTGTGGGCCTTGTGCAGGAATATCAGAAAAAGCCGGTAACAGAACCCGCGCAACCTACGATCAGCGAGCCGCAGTAATTACAGGAACACGCCGCTGTCAGCGAAACAAGTCCTTCAAGAACCGTTCCCGGAAAGAATGGATGATTTTCTTGGCATCGCGCTTGCCGGGGCGGTGACGGTTTTCATCGGGGTCATACTCCCCTTCCAGCCTTAAATTTACCTTACCAACCAGATCACTGATATCGGTACGGCGCACCTGTTCTTCCTGTAATTTCAGCATAATTTTCTGTTCTTCGGGACCGAAGTCACCATCAACCCAAACCATATCATGTGCGAAACGGAAAAATTCGATACGGTCCGTATCGTCTTCTATATTGAGATACATCTCAAAAACATCCTGAGGCTCTTTAATATCTTGAGTTAAAATACTTTTTTGATCATCAGAAAAAGGAATATCCTCCAAAGCTTCGGCCATAAAACGCAATTCATCATTACTGACAAAGCGGTCAACATGGGCCAGCGCAAACAGGGTGCGCCACATGGCAAACTGGCTATCCGTTACTTTATCGCTCATAACCGTTCTTCCTTGTAAAAATCGAGCATCTGGCGGACAACACCTTTCATCATGGCTTCTTCACCCGTTTCAAGGGTGCCCCCTTCATTTGCCGTCCGGCTGGCGCGTCAGCCAGTCCAGTTCCTGCTTAAACGCATCAGCGCGGCTACCAAGAGATGATCTCAGCCGCTCCACCACCGCTTGTTCCTCTTCCTGAAACTCCCCATCGCACCATAGAACGGTGCGGGCCATCACGAAAAACTGCTTCTGGTGACGTTCACTGCGCATGGCATTAAACAGGGATATGGTATCGGGTGCATCCTCAACATCCCGCGCCACTACGGCTTTTTGTTCATCGGAAAAGCGGAAGACATGCATCATGCCATCGATATAGCCGCGCTCTTCTTCCGTCACCTCATTATCGGCATGCACCAGTGAGAAAACAGCGCGCCACAGAGCGAACATCTCGCCGTCCGGCGGCTCCATAGTTTTGGCATCCATCCACGGCATGACGAAACGAATAACATTGGCAAGGCTGGAAACATCACGTGCTTGCCGAGCAAACTCTTCGTCCTCCACCGCACGGCGCAGGATAGATGCCTTGCGGGATTCCCTGATCCGCCGGGCGATATCATCCTTGTTGAACCGGGCCATCTGGGCATCGTTCAGGCGGTTAATCACCTTTTGCTCGGCGGCATTGTAATCGCTGTCACTCCAGCCCAGCATGGTCGCAAATTGAAAGAAATCCGCCTGATCAACCAGATCATCCACATGCGCCAGCATATCCTTTACATCTTGCGATTCATGTAGATCATTCAGCAAAATATCCTTTTGCTCTGCCGTAAACGGCACATTCTGGATGTAATTGCGGGCGAATTCTATTTCCTCCGGGCTGACGCGGCCATCCGTATGGGCGATGGCAAAAACGGCACGCCACATATAAAAACGGCTATCGGATAACGCTTGATTCGTCATGATTTTATTAGACCTCTTTCCCCCGTGGGCAGGCAACCCGCAATCATAACACGGAATGTATTGAAGCAATCTAAACGCTGAAAAAAGGCGGATTACTATTTGACCCACCAATTTCAAGCTGCTTATATGTTTTCAATAATAAAAAACATAACAGGGAATACGATCATGGTTGCCGGCCTGCCTTACAAGGAAATGACATTAAAAGATGCCTCGAAAATTCTGGCGCATCTTTGTAAAACCTACGTTGATCCGCGCATTCACGAAGACCGTGTGCAGATTGCCATCGAACGGTTAGAAGATAAAGATGAACTCCAGACCCTGCTGTCAGACATTGCCAAGGGCCTGAAAATGGCGCGCCACGGCCTCGCGTTTTCTGAAAAAGTCGCCTCGAAAAAAGCCGCGCTGGCCCATGCCGGGAAAAGCGTTCTGGAGAAATTTTATTTCCATGCCGCCGATATCGATAACATCATTTTTCATACGCATTGGTCGCAGGAGATTGCCGATAACATGACCAATAGCGTTGAGATTGAACGTGCCACCATTGCAACGGACTTCCGTAATTTCCGGAAGGCTTGCACCCTGCCACTATACAAGGATCTTGCTCAGCCTGTTCTAAAAGATTTATTTGGCCCCACCGGACCCGAACTGGCTTATATGAATCCGGAAGCTATCCCGCGCGATGAAAGGGGTGAAAAACACTCCGGCCGGACCGGCGGGGGTGGAATAAAAACACATTATGAAACTCCCTCATAACAGCAAAACAGCTGGCCTGATATTCAATCTGGCAGCGGGATTTGCTATCGCACTACCATTATATATTCAAGACGATATCCGCCCGCTTCCGGATCATCACAATGTTCTGTCCAGAATCGCCGTGCAAGAGGCAGAAGCATCGCTGGATTCCCGCAAGCGGAATGATTGCATTTCCTTTTCTGATCTCATCGGCTCCATAACCATCTGCAAATGGCAGCTGGAATAAACACCACCCCAACATTATTGACATATCCCCGATCACCCCTTATGAATATTGTCATATAACAACATTCTGGAGCACGCCCATGACAAAACTTCATACCGCCACATTCGCTCTGGCTGCCGCCGTCGCCGCGGTATCTTTGGGGGGATGCAATAAAGATAACCCCTATGAAAACCAGACAGCTACACACCCCGAAGCCAAGAGAAATACCGGGATAACAGCAGAACTGATTGAATCAGGCGATTTTTTCGATGTTCTTAAAGATGGCGCTTACAAACTAACGATCCCCGGCAAACATTTTGGACGAGACCAAAATGTGCAGTGCCTGTTAATCAAAGATGGCAGAGGATACCGTGGGTATACTGGTCTTTCCTGCGACTTTGATCCACCGCAGTAAACACCAAACACCGCGCCACCAGAAGGGGGCTTTAATCCCCCTTTACAACCCGGCCGTTCAGATCCTGCAGTGGGCGAGCGTTATGAGCGAAGATCGACTGGAATGCCCCCAGCTGTTCCTGCGTTATTTCAATCGGCTGTTGCATGATGGTCCATGTCACGCCTTCCGTGCAGGGCGGTGTCGTCAAAGACCCTTCATAGGTGTAATAGCCCGGTGATGCGGGCAGAAGATCGTAGGCGGAGATAACAACGCCCTCCTCGCTCACTTCCTCAGCCCCGGCTTCAGCGGGAATGCGTGACCAGATTTGCCCGATCGTGGTATTTTCTCCACCAACCTTGATCATAACCGCAATCACATCCGTGTGGCCTTCCGGGTCCGTATGATACAAGTGCGCTTCCATCGGGTAGGGCGCGCCATCCATGTAATGTTCGGATGGGGTGTGGAAATGGATTTGCTTCAGGTCATATACATGCTCACCAATTGTGGCTGTGCTGCCGGGCGGCACGGTAACCTCCACACTGTGACCGGTGTTTTTAACCTTCAAGGGGATATCCTGATAGGCAAACGCGATATCCGGCAAATCACCCTTCATGAACTGCGCCACGTTAATGGGGGATTGTGCCTTGCCTTGCGTGCAAGCGTTGTTGGCGGCATCCATCTCGCCCCAGAAAGCCGGGCCTTTTTTACCGCTATAGCCCCATGTGCCATGATCCATGCCGCCATGATTCATATCGCCATGTCCCTTGCCGCCACTCATGCACATTTTTTCTTTGCACATCTTCTTGTCGCACATGTCACAGGCCAGCGCGACAGCCGGAACGGACAGAGCTAAAACGGTGGATGCCAGAAGAATGGAGCGAATGAACATGGAGTAGCCTCTCTTAAGCTTGATTTTAAAACCATGGAAAGGGTACAGTCCTTTTCGTTTTCAGCCAAGGGAAGAGATACGTGAATACAAAACCTGTCCACATTATCGGCGCCGGGCTTGCCGGATCGGAAGCTGCATGGCAGATCGCCAATGCCAGCATCCCCGTTATTCTGCATGAAATGCGGGGCGTGAAAGGCACCGCCGCGCACAAAACCGACGGGTGCGCCGAGCTTGTGTGTTCCAACTCCTTCCGCTCGGATGATGCGGATTATAACGCCGTCGGCCTTCTGCATCAGGAAATGCGGAAATTAAATTCCCTGATCCTGCGCGAGGGCGATAAAGCCGCCGTGCCTGCGGGCGGCGCGCTGGCGGTTGACCGTGATATTTTCTCAAACGGCGTCACGAAAGCACTGGAGGAACACCCCCTTATTACCATCGAACGCGGCGAAATCCCCGGCCTTCCGCCCGCCGACTGGGAAAGCGTTATCATCGCCACCGGCCCCTTAACATCCGACCCGCTGGCAAAAGCCATTCAGGATTTAACGGGCGAAAATGAACTCGCCTTTTTCGATGCCCTCGCCCCCATCGTTCATGCGGAAACGATTGATATGGAGCGCGCGTGGTTTCAATCCCGCTATGATAAGGAAGGCCCCGCCGGAACGGGGAAGGATTACATCAACTGCCCGATGGACAAGCCGCAATATGAAGCCTTCATCGATGCGCTGTTATCGGCGGAATATGGCCTCTTCAAGGATTGGGAGCTTCCCTCCTGCTCCGCCAAATTGGGCGAGGCGGAGAAAGACACGCCCTATTTTGAAGGCTGCATGCCTGTAGAAATTATGGCGGAACGCGGCCGGGAAACTCTTAGATTTGGGCCCATGAAGCCGATTGGCCTGTTTGACCCTCACAAGAAAGAGCGCCCCTATGCCGTGGTGCAGCTGCGGCAGGATAATGCGCTCGGCACGCTCTATAACATCGTGGGCTTCCAAACCAAGATGAAATGGGGTGATCAGGCGCGGGTGTTTAAAATGATCCCCGGGCTGGAAAACGCCGAATTCGCCCGCTTCGGCGGCCTCCACCGCAACACCTTCATCAATTCCCCGAAGCTTTTGGACGGCTCATTGCGCCTGAAAGTACAACCCAGATTAAGATTTGCCGGGCAAATCACGGGCTGTGAGGGGTATGTGGAGAGCGCCAGCATCGGCCTGATGGCCGGGCGTTTTGCCGCGGCGGAACTGCTGGGGGGGA